>JAZGGY010000306.1:0-12753 GCA_036480675.1 bacterium
TTTTCACGTACATCCTGGTCGCCGCGGCGGCGACGGTTGCGGCCGCGGTATTGTATATAGCCGCGGCTCGAGTACCAGCCGTCAACGAACTGCTCGGCGCTTTGGGCTACGCGGGCCTGTGGCTTAAATACGCGCTGTGTTTCGCGGCGCCGGCGGTTTTGTGGGCCGTAGCGTTCGCTAAGCTGGCGCCGCGCGTCGCCCTCCGCGTCGCCGGTTTAATCGCGCAATCGTGGTTCGTTTATCTCGTTATAGCTTTGTCGGTAGTGGGGGTCGCGTACGTCGCAGTGGCCGTACTCGGGGAGGGGCCGCTTACGGCCGACGAATCGACCTCCGTCTTTCAGAGCAAGATCTTCTGTCGCGGCAAGCTGGCCGCGCCGGCGCCGCGGACGGAGGCGGACCTCGCGCAAGCGTTCTTCCGCTCCCCAAACGAAGTAGTCCGCTTCGGCCGCTGGTTTTCGGCGGCGGCGCCGCTCCACCCGGCGCTTCTGTGCCTGGGGCGAGCGGCGGGCTGGCCTAAGCTTATTCCCGTAATGGCCGCGGCGTTTACGTTAGTCGCGATTTATTTTACGGGCCGGCGGGCGTTGGGCCCCTTCGGCGGCGCGCTGGCCGCGGTGCTGGCCGCGACGTCGCCCCTATTTATTTTCACGCAGGCGTCGTATTCATCGGGAGCCGCGTTCATCTGCTTTTTCGCGCTCGCGGTCTGGGCTTGTTGGAAGGTTGGGGAAGCCGGTTCGAAAAAAGTCGCGCTCGCCCTGGGCGTCGCCGCGGGCGCTGCCTTCCTGGTTTCCGCGTATACCGCCTTGTACGTCGCGCTACCGTTCGGATGGTACTTGTGGCGGCGGACGCGCGGGCGCGGCGGCCGCGTCAATTGGCCGGCGTGGTTTGCCGCCGGCCTGGCGCCCCTCGTCGCGGCGTGGATGTTTTACAATTGGCGCCAAACGGGCAATGTCTTCCTGCCGCCGCGGTTTTTCGCCGACGCGCCGTATTTCGGCTTCGGCGCCGGATATACGTTCGCGGACGCCCTTTCGACGTCGGCGCGGGGCCTGGTGGCGTTGTCGGCCGACGCCTTCGGGTGGCCGCTGCTGTGCCTGGTCCCGGCAATATGGCGGTTGTTCTGGAAGCCGCGCCCGGGCGATTTCGAGAAAGCGCTATACGCCGCGGCCGCGTTAACCGTTGTCGCGCAATTGCCGTTGAGGGACGCCGGCGCGGGCTGCGGCGCCGGCCGTTATTACCCGGCCTGGTTCTGCCTGACCTTTATAACGGCGCAATTTTTTGTTATACTTGCAGCTAAGGCGCAGCGGGGATTCAAAGGAGCCGGCGAGGGTTTGGCGGCCTTTGTTCTCGCGGCGCTGATATGCGTAAACGCGGCGGCGTATTTACCCCGCGCCGTTTGGCGTTACGGACTTATCGCGCGCCGCGTCGCTATTTCGCCGTGGGAAGACGGAACCGTACGTCGGCGCGTCGCGGCGGTTATACCCGGCAGGGCGGTGGTGATAATAAGGCCACGCGGCGCTTGTTTGACTTCTATCCCCGGCTCGCCGTTTCTCGACGACCGCGTCGTGTTCGCGCGTGACAACGGCGAACGGAACCGCGAGTTGGCCGAGATGTTCCCCGGCCGCGAGTTTTATCTTCTCGACTATCCGGCGTTCAGAAAGACCGGGGAGATAACTTCTTTAGATCTCAAAGAGAGATAGTGCGATAGCGTTTTTAGGAGGTATCGATGAAGACCGTAGCCATGTTGACGGCGGCGTTGGTTTTAATTGCGATTGCGACTCCTACTTGGGCCGCGAAGACGGTCCCCAAGTTCAGACTCAATAACGTAGACGGCAAAAAGATTACTTTTGACGACCTGGCGGCGAAGTACGAACTCATGGCTTTCGTTTTTTGGTCTACCGCGTGCGCCCCGTGTAAGGATGAGTTGGTGGAGATAAACAAATTCGCCGGCGACTACGAGGGGTTCGGCGTCGTGGCCGTGTCGACGGACAGCGCCCGTACCTCTTCCCAGGTTAAGCCTTATATCAAGGGCCAGGGGTTCAAGTTCGAGACGCTTCTCGACGTGGACGGCGAGCTGGTAAAAACCCTCGGCATCCCGGGCAACCCCTACGTGTTGCTCGTCACCGCCAAGGGCGACGTTATATGGGAACACAGCGGGTATCGCAAGGGCGACGAGAAGAAGATGCAGGCGGAAATAGAGAAATATTTCGCCGCACTCGAGCCGGAGCCCGGCCCCGGCCCCGACGACGTCACGGAGGAGGAATAAAACTTGTATAGAAAGATCATCGCCTTCGTCTTGACGGCCGCGGCCGGCGCCGGCGCGGTCGGCGTAACGGACTGGCTATCGATAAACGGCACGAACGAGGCCTTCTACTTGCGGCAGCGCGAGGACGGCCACCGCTGGACGTGGGACACTCTCCAGGCGGAGGTCTGGGCGTGGCGGTTCGCCGTCGGCGTCGAGGCCGGGTTCGACCACCCCCGCCAGCCGGTCATCGAAGCGACCAACGCGGACGACTTCGATATCGAGGGCAACGAAATAATACAGCGTTACGCCCGCTACCGCGACGACATCTTCGACCTTCGCGCAGGGGATTTCGACAAGACGCTGGGCAAGGGCTTGACGCTGCGCTCGTACGAGGACCGCGACTTCGGCGTATACCAGCGCCTCGACGGCGGCGTCGCGGACGTATCCGTCGCCTTCGGCGAGCGGGACTGGGGCGACATAACGGCGTTGTGGGGCCGGAGCTCCCGCCAGATAGAGGTATTGACGGCTAAAGGTTTGGAGACGCTAGGTTGGGATAGAGTTGGCGGTGGGCAATTGACTTTAAGGCCGTTGGATTTCGTATACCTTACCGGCTCTACCGCCCGGGCGAAGGTCTTCGACGAGTCGACGACGGAGCAAGAGGAGAATACGCTCTACGCGGGCGGCCTGGGCGGCGGATGGCAATATTTCGACCTGTACGGCGAGTACGCCACACGCGACGGATACGACGCCTTTTTCCAGGAGGATAGAAAAGGGAAAGGCTTTTACGGCATCGTTACGGGGTATCCGCCGCGCTCAAGCATTTCATTCCAGTACAAACTTTACGACGACCTCGCCTACCGCTACAACAACCCGCCGCCGGTCTCGGTGGACGAATACATGATAACCGGCCCGGGCCCGTTGACCCCGCCCGGCGAATGGGGTTACTACGTCCAGGCTTCGGCCAATCCGGTGGGCGACGTCCGCGTGCGAGGCGGCTACAGCTACGCGGACGACAAAGTGGGCGAAAACGACGTTAAGGCCGAAGAGGTTGAGCAATACTTCGCCAACGTCCGCTACGACTTACCCTGGCCCGTCGTCTTAGAGGGCGAATACGAATATTTGGGGACCTTGCATATTGTTGGCGAGGACGTAACGGGCGACATCAAACGCACGCCCTCTCTTGCGGTGAGCTTGACGCCCTGGGACGCTCATTCGTTCTCCGCGAAGTTCGAGCGCGAGGAGAAAACCGAGTACACGTTAGGCGGCCGGATATTCGTCTCCAATCGCGCCGACGTGGGGTATACGTATTCCTCCTGGCTCGGTTTGACCGTGAGCTACGAGGATACGGACGAGACGGCTAAGGAATTAGTCAGACTAGGCTTGGATCCTTTTAAGGACCCGGACGTGAACCGGTACAAGAATAACTGGTTGTGGGGCGAGGTCCGCCTGTCCTGGTACAACGAGCTTTTCCAAAACCACGTATTGACGATCGGTTACGGCTCGAGACGGGGAGGCTACGTGTGCTCGAGCGGCGTGTGTCAGACAGAGGTGTCGTTCAACGGCCTTAAGGTAGCTCTCGAGAGCTCGTTCTAGGAGCGTGAGTGCGACGTGAAAAAGGCGGGGCCTTATATGCTGGCGGGGCTTCTGGCGTTTGCCGCGACGTCGTGTAAAAAGGACGTTACCGAAAGGTCGGAGGCCGCGGAAAGCCCGGCGGAGAACGCGTCGGTCAAGCCGCCCAACGTCGCCGGGATGTTTTACCCGGCCGACGCGGGTGAGTTAGCGGCGACGGTAAACGAGTTACTGGAGAACGCCGAGGGATCGTTGCCCGCCGACGACGTCGTAGCGATTATAACGCCCCACGCCGGCTACGAGTATTCCGGCGCCGTCGCCGCGACGGCCTTCCGTCAGCTCGAGGGACGCCGCCCGGCGACGGTCGTCCTGATTGGCCCGAGCCACCATTGCGCCTCGCCGGGCATCGCCACCGGGACGTACGACGGCTACGAAACGCCGCTGGGCGTGGTGCGGGTGGACGTCGAGCTCGTCGCCGCGGTAGTCGAAGGTTGCGCCGACGTGACGTATAGCGACGTGCCCTACGGGCGGGAACACTGCCTTGAGGTCCAGCTCCCCTTCGTTCAGACGCTGTTCCCCGAAGCCCGCGTCGCACCCTTCATCTTCTGCCAACACGACGCCGGCGCGGCGGCGCGCTTCGGGAAGGCGCTGGCCGGAGCCGTCGCGGCCAAGGGCTCGGACGTCGTGGTGGTGGCGACGTGCGACCTAAGCCATTACCACATGTACGACGAGGCCGTAAAGCTCGACCGGGCGTTCATTAGGGCGTTTGAGCGGTTCGACGAGGCCGCGATCTTCGTCGGCCAGGAGGCGGGGGAGTTCGAGATCGACGCCCCCGGCGTGGTGGCGGCGACGTTCTGGTACGGGGAAGCGCTGGGCGCGACGGAGGCCGTGGCGCTCGAATACAAAAATTCGGGCGACGTAACCGGCGACGTAAGCGGCGGCGTCGTAGGGTACGTGGCCGCGGCCGTCGTCGAGTAGCGGCGGCGAAGCTTATGCCGAATGAACTGGGACAACTTATCGACGGCGTAACCGTGAAACCGCTCCGCCTTTTGCGCGACGAGCGGGGTTGGCTTATGGAGATATTGCGCGGCGACGACCCGCTTTTTCAAAAGTTCGGCCAGGTCTACGTTACCGTCGCGCGCCCGGGCGTCGTCAAAGCGTGGCACGCCCACGAACGCCAGACGGACCATTTGGCGGTAGTAGCGGGCGAGGCGCGCCTGGCCTTCTACGACGGCCGCGACGGCTCGCCCACGCGCGGCAACGTCCTTGAAATCGTCGCGGGCGAGAATAACCCGGTGTTAATAATCGTGCCGCCGGGTATCTACCATGGCTTCAAGCCGACCGGCGACGCGCCGGCGCACGTGGTAAACGTGCCGACAGAACTGTACAATTACGACGTCCCCGATGAAATCCGGAGGCCGTACGACGATCCAGGTATACCGTACGACTGGGGCGAAGCCGACCCGGCGAGCGGGTAGGGTCGCGTGGGGCCGCGGCGTCGTTAACTCTTGGTTCGGTTTTGAATAATATAGGTTCGAGCTTATGAAGGGCATAATTACCGCGGGCGGGACCGGCTCGAGGCTCCTGCCCATAACGAAGATTACCAACAAACACCTCTTGCCGTTGTACGACAAGCCGATGGTATACTATCCGCTTCGGACGCTGGTGCAAGCGGGCATCGAGGACATAATGGTGGTGACGGGCGGCGAGTTCGCCGGAGACTTCCTGCGGCTCCTGGGCAACGGCGCCGAGTTCGGCCTTAAACGTTTACACTACGCCTATCAGGAAGGCTCGGGCGGCATCGCCGCGGCGCTCGCGCTGGCGGAGGACTTCGCCGACGGCGAGCCGGTGGCGGTTATTCTGGGCGATACCATAATCGAGGGCAACGTGAACCGTTCGATCGCGGCCTTCGCCAAAGACGACCGGGGCGCTAAAATATTCTTGAAGAAGGTGGAGGACCCTCGGCGCTTCGGCGTGGCCGACGTCGACGGCGACCGCGTGACGGGGATAATCGAGAAGCCGGCGTCGCCGCCCACGGACCTCGCCGTAATCGGGATATATCTATACGACGGGCGGGTCTTCGACGTTATAAAGGACCTGGAGCCGTCCGCTCGGGGCGAGCTCGAGATAACGGACGTCAACAATCAATACATAAAGTGGGGGGAGATGACGTACGCCGTTTTAAACGGTTGGTGGACCGACGCCGGGACCTTTCCGTCGCTCCTCCGGGCGTCGAACCTCGTCGCCGAAACCGGCGCCAACAAAGAAGAGCCGGCTAACTAACGACTCGAGGGCAGTTGACCAGGAAAAAGTTATACGGGATTTTAGTACTAGCGGCGGCCGCGGCGGCGGTCGCCGGCGGCCTTTACGTAGGCCTTAACGTCAAAACGGTTAAAATAACGTCGGACCTCAGCTGCCGCGTCACGTTCGGCAAGATGTCGGCCGGCGAGGCGGAACGCGTTTTGGCCGTGGCGGACGAAGAGCTTATGCCGGCGCGCAAGTACGCGTTTGCGCGCGACGCGTACCGCGCGGTCGTCGACTACCACCGCGGCGAATCGCGCGACGACGCGCTCCTGGGAATGGCGAGGACGTACCTGGCGGACGGTAAACGTACCGAGGCCTATCCTTGGCTGGCCCGGGTCGTCGCGGAGTATCCCCGCGGCTCGGTCGTGGAGGAACGTAAGTTGGACGAGGTAGTGGGCCGCGAGCTGAAGGCGACGCTCGCAAAACCGCCGCTCGATTATAACTGGGCGGTAAAATACCTCGAGTTGTTGGCCGGCGCCGAAAGCCCGGACGCGGCGACGTGGCGCCAAAAGTTTAAAGATATCGTAGAGACCCCCTTCGACCTCTCGGCCGTCTATACGCACGAGAAGGAATTGGCGTACGTTGTGCGCGAGACGGCGAGTCGCGACGCGCGCAAGACCGCGCTTTTTTACGCACGGGCGGAGATCCCGGCGAAGGTGGTCAAGGCGCTGAAGAGGCGGGTCGATTTCGGCGACGCTGTGGCGGACGAGAAGCTCGCCGCCTTCGTCGAGGAACGCGTCGTCTACGTCGGCAAGCTGGAGAAGGTCAAGAAGGCGGGCTTGGACGAGCAGGCCAAAGTACGGCACGAGAAGCGCCGCGAGGAGCTCGGCCTTGGTGAACTCCCCGCGGAGTGGGCAAACGCTTTTATAACGGCCGACGAGGACACCGGCTGGGTTGCGGCGGCGTCGGTAGTAGGTAAATTAAACGACGTTATGATCACCGAGGTTTTAGCGACCGCCGGCGTCGACCCGTTAACCGGTAAGTCGAAGGGGGCCGAGCACTAGAGGGCGCGGCGTAGGTAACGCCTGATTAATTCATTTGGCGGAGAAAAAGCGAAATATATTGATAGGGACGTCTGGGTATTCCTACCAGGATTGGAAGGGGCCTTTTTATCCCACCGACATTAAAGACCGGGATATGCTGGCGTTCTACGCCCGGCGGTTTTCCACTGTCGAAATCAACTTCACCTATTACCGGCTGCCGGCGGCCCGCACCATAGCGGCCATCGCGCGCAAGGCTCCCCACCTGAGTTACGCCGTAAAACTCACCGGCGACATAACGCACGAGGGTAAGCTGACGAAGGAGTTGGCCGCCGATTACCGACGCGGCGTCCAACCGATGGCCGACGCCGGCGTGCTGGGGTGTTTGCTGGCGCAGTTCCCGTGGCGCTTTAAGTATACGCCCGCGGCGATGGAGTTATTGAAAAATATCGCCGGCCACTTCGGCGATTTGAACGTCGTCGCCGAGTTCCGGAACGATTCCTGGGCCGACGACGACGCATTCCGGCAATTGTCGGAGATGAAGGTCGGGTTCTGCAACGTAGACGAGCCCCGACTCAAAGGGTTGTTACCGGCTACGGCCGTGGCCACCTCGGCCGTGGGGTACTTCCGCTTCCACGGCCGCAACGCGAAGAAGTGGTGGCGGCACGAAAAGGCGGCGGAGCGGTACGATTATTTGTACGCGCGACAGGAATTGGAGGACTGGGTGCCACGGGTAAAGGAAGTAGCGGCCAAAACCGAGAAGACGTACGTTTTCATGAATAACCATCCGTTGGGGCAAGCGGTTACCAACGCCGAGATGATGATGGACATGCTGGGGGTGGCGCTCGAGCAGCCGGGAGATGCGGCGCTCTTCTAAAAAGCGGCTGGGTGCGGCGCTGGTGTTGGCGGTAGCGGCGGTTACGGCCGCGGCCGTCGTCGTCTCCAGGAGTGGCCGCGAGTTTCGGTGGCTGGGGTTTCTGTTCGGCGCCGGCGGGTACGGCGTCGTCGACGGCGATACCATAAGGGTGGCCGGCGTGGGACCCGTCCGTTATATAGGCATCGACGCCCCCGAGCGTGGTGAACCTTTTTACGACGAGGCTCGGCGGTACAACGAGCAACTCCTTTCCCGGGGGAAACTGGCGCTCACCTACGGCCGGGACCGGTTCGACCGCTACGGTAGAGCGTTGGCGTACGTTTACGTGCGCACCGACGCCGGACGTTTGGTATTCGTTAACGAGGAGCTGGTCCGGGCCGGCTGGGCTACGACGTTGGAGATTACGCCCAATACGGAGTGCGCGCCGCTACTTCGACTCGCGCAAGAGGAAGCGCGGCGGAACGGCCGCGGCATGTGGGCAACCGACCGGCGGAACGGGGAGAACTAATTTATGGATAGAATACTCGTAACGGGCGGCGCGGGTTTCATCGGCTCGAATTTCGTGTTATACGCGTTGGAGCGTTGGCTCGACGCCAACGTCGTCGTCCTGGATAAACTAACGTACGCGGGTAATCTCGAGAACCTCCAAGGCGCTCGAGACAACCCTCGGTTCGCCTTTATAAGAGGTGACGTCGCCGACGAGGAAGTGGTGCGGCGGGCGATGGACGGCTGCGACGCCGTGATAAATTTCGCCGCCGAGACGCACGTGGACCGGTCGATACTCTTTCCCAAGGAGTTCGTACTGACCGACGTCGTCGGAACGTTCACGTTGCTCGAGGTGGCGCGCGAGTTGGGAGCGAGTAAATTTGTGCAGGTTTCGACGGATGAAGTTTACGGCTCGATCGACGAGGGCGCGTTTGACGAGATAGCGGCGCTGGAGCCCTCTAGCCCGTATTCTGCGTCGAAGGCCGGCGGCGACTTGCTGACGCTCGCGTACGCCAAGACTTTCGACGCGCCTGCGTTAGTGGCGCGTTCGACCAACAACTACGGCCCGTACCAGTACCCGGAAAAGCTCATACCGCTGTTCATTACCAACGCCATGGACGATAAGCCTTTGCCGGTCTACGGCGACGGCCGCCAGGTGCGCGACTGGTTGCACGTACGCGATAACTGCGAGGCGCTCGCTCTCCTGCTCGAGAGGGGCGAGCCGGGCGTAGTATATAACGTCGCCGGCGATTGTGAGCTCGAGAACGTAGACGTTACTAAGCGCATTCTGAAGACACTTGGCAAGGGCGAAGACCTTATAACGTACGTCAAGGACCGCCCCGCCCACGACCGCCGTTACGCGCTAAGTTGCGAGCGCATAAAGGCGTTGGGGTGGAATCCTCAAACGTCGTTCGACGTCGGCCTCGAGGAGACGGTGGGGTGGTACGGCGAGCACGAAGACTGGTGGCGGCCCCTCAAGGGAGAGGCTTTCGACGAATATTACAGGCGCCAGTACGGCGGCCGTTAAAACCGTGAAGGTTTTAGTTACCGGGCATCGCGGCATCTTGGGGCGGGCGCTTACCGTCGCGCTCCCGCGGCGCGGCGTTGACGTCGTCGGCGTCGACGTCGCCGAGATGGACGTTACCGACGCCGGCCGGGTCCGCGCCGTATTGGGGCGGGAGAAGCCGGACGTCGTTATAAACTGCGCGGCCTTTACCGACGTAGACGGTTGCGAGAGCAATCGAGATTTGTGCTTCGACGTCAACGCCCGCGGTGCAGGGAACGTGGCGCGAGAGGCGGCGGCGATAGGCGCGTTAATAGTTCATATGAGTTCGGATTATGTGTTCGAGGGCGACGCCAAGGTCCCGTACGGCGAGGGGGCTCAACCCCGGCCGCTGTCGGTATATGGCGAAAGCAAGCTCGAGGGAGAGAAACGCGTCGCCGCGGCGGCTACGGAGTACATTATCGTCCGCACCGCCTGGCTTTTCGGCGTCGGCGGCGTCAATTTCGTGTCCAAGGTACTCGCCCGGGCAAAAAGTAGCGAGCCGTTAGAGGTCGTTGACGACGAGCGCGGGTCGCCGACGTACGCCGGCCATCTGGCTGTGGCGCTGGCGAAACTAGTCGGCTTGGAGTTCCGCGGCACCGTGAACGTCGCCGGCGGCGGCGCGGCCAGCTGGTGGGACGTCGCCGCCGAGGTGTTGCGTTTAACGGGTCTCCAAGTGCCGTTGAAGGCGATAGCCGCGGCCGACCTCGACTTGCTGGCGCGGCGGCCGCGCTATTCGGCGCTCGACACGGCGCGCTATACGGCGCTGACGGGCGAGGGGATGCCGCCGTGGCAGGAGGGCTTGGCGGCGTATCTGGGCGAGATCAAGGAAGTGGGGTCCGGTGCCGGTTAGGCCGGAAGATGCGGACCGGTTCGCGCCGGAGCGCGCTTTTCTGGTGGGCGTCGATTGGGGCCGGGCGTCGGCCCTCACTTCTGAGGAGTCGCTCGTCGAGCTTGAGAATTTGGTACGAGCGGCGGGCGCAGACGTGGTGGGGGGCGTTATGCAAAAGCGCAAAAAAGCCGATGCGGCGCTCTTAATAGGCCGCGGTAAGGTGGCAGAGGTCGCGGCCGAAGTCAAAGAGATAGAAGCGAATCTCGTCGTCTTCGACGAGCCATTGACGCCGGCGCAGCAACGCAACTTGGAAGAGGAACTTGACGTACGCGTCGTCGACCGGCCGACGGTAATCTTGGACATATTCGCGCAACGCGCCCGGACGAACGAGGGCCGTTTACAAGTAGAGCTGGCTCAGCTCGAACATGAGCTTCCTCGGTTGCGGGGTTGGGGCGGCGAGCTGAGTCGAACCGCGGGCGGGATCGGCACCCGCGGCCCGGGCGAAACGAAATTGGAAATCGACCGCCGCCGCGTAATGCGCAAGATATCGACGTTGAAGCGTAAACTCAAGGATATCGGCCGCCGTCGTTCGCTGGAAAGGGCGGGCCGAGCGGACTTGCCGTTAACAGTTATCGTAGGATATACGAATTCCGGGAAGACTACGCTGCTCAACCGGCTCGCTGGTTCGGAAGCGTACGCCGCGGACGTACCGTTCGCTACGCTTGACCCGTTTATAAAGCGGGCGCGGCTGCCGTCGGGCCGGGTCATACTGTTGGCGGATACGGTAGGCTTCATATACAATCTACCCCCCGACCTTATTGCGGCCTTTAGCGCCACGATGGAGGAGATCGGGCGGGCCGACGTCATACTCGTAGTCCGCGACGTGACCGCGGCGGACATAGAAGGCCGGGCCGAAGTAGTAGAGGACCTTTTAAGCGAATTGGGGGCGCGCGAGAAGCGGCGGGTAGACGTATTCAACAAGGTCGACCTGGTGCCGGATTTCGACGTCGCCCGTTACGAGCAACTCGGCTTCGAGAATCCCGTGGCGATCTCGGCGGCCACGGGCGACGGGTGCGACCGATTAGTCGCGTTAATCGAAGACTTTCTGGGCCGCGAGGGTGTCCGCGTCGTGGCGGAACTTTCCCCCGGCCCTCTTTTAGCGGAGGTGTACGAGCGCGGGCGGGTGTTGGCGCGGGATTACCGCGACGGCCGCGTTCGCGTGGTGGCCGACGTATCGCCGGAGCTCGCCCGGCGCCTGGAGCCGTACGCGGCCGCCGACAAGGATATTCCATAATGGCCGAAAACGACGAACTCGAAGCTACAATCGGCCTCGAGGTCCACGTTCAACTGAAGACTCGCTCGAAGCTCTTCTGTGGGTGCGCGAGCGAGTTCGGCGCGCCGCCGAATACGCTGACGTGCCCGGTGTGCTTGGGGTTGCCGGGGTCGTTGCCGGTCGTAAACGGCGAGGCGATTCGGTTGGGCCTCAAGGCCGCTTTGGCGCTCGGGTGCACGATGCCGGCCAGGGTGCCTTTCGACCGAAAAAATTATTTTTATCCGGACCTGCCCAAAGGCTTCCAAATAAGCCAGCATTTCGGCGCGTTGGGTTTCGACGGCGAAGTCGAGTATTGGGACGACGAGGGCTTCGGCGTCGTATCGGTGGAACGGGTTCACCTCGAGGAGGATACGGCCAAAGCGGTCCACGCCGAAGCGTACGTTCGGGCGGACGAGACGTTGCTCGATTTCAACCGCTCGGGCGTCCCGTTAATGGAGGTCGTTTCCAAACCGGTGATTAAATCGGCCGCGGAAGCGCGGCGGTATATCGTCGCCTTGCGGTACGCGCTCATTGAGGCGGGGGTTTCCGACTGCGACCTCGAGAAAGGCGCCTTCCGCATAGATACGAATATCTCCGTTAAAAAAGTCGACCGGGAAGCGCTGGGCGAGCAGGTGGAGATCAAGAACTTGAACTCGCTGAAGGCTATGGAGGGCGCGCTGGAGTACGAGTTCGAACGGCAGGTGGGAGTACTGCGGGCCGGGGGAAGAGTAGAGCGCGTTACGTTGCATTACGACGACGCCACCGGTAAGACGGTACCCACGCGCGTTAAGGAATTGCGGGCGGATTACCGGTATTTCGCCGAGCCGGATTTACCGCCGCTCGAGATAACTACCTCTTATATCGACGAGTTGAGGGGAGAGTTGGGCCCGGGCTCGGCGGCCCGCGTGCGCGAGTTGCGGGAGCGTTACGGGGCTACGGCGGCGGAGGCCGAGATGTTGGCCTTCACGCCCGGCTACTCAGACTGCTTGAAGGCCGCGGCCGCAGCGTACGGCGGCGAACATCGCGCGATTGTCAATTGGCTCGTCGGCGACGTCACGCGGGAGCTTAAAGAGCGGGACAAAGACCTGGGCGATACTAAGCTGACGCCGGCGGGG
>JAZGGY010000307.1:0-3026 GCA_036480675.1 bacterium
ATCAGGCAACGACGGTACGCTGGTTCGTATTAGCGGTAGTAGCATAGCGGCTGAAAGTATCGAGACCAACCAGCTACTTTCGGCGGTTTGGTTTTTCGACGCCGCGAGCGGCTGGGCCGCGACCACAAAGGGTAGTTTGTTCCAATACAGCGGCGGCTTTTGGACGAAGGGTGGCTACAAGCACCGCGCCGGCATAAACGGCCTGGCTTTCGTCGACCGAAAAAACGGATTCGCCTGTGGCGACGGCGGCACCATTTTGAAGTACGAGTACAAATAACGCGCCGGCGCTTCCGTAATTAATACGCTCGTTTTCCCGGTAGTTTATTAACCGTGGACAGGGGCCGAGTCGGCGGCCTGCTAAGCGGCTGGAGCGGTTAAACCGCTACCGCGGGTTCGAATCCCGCACTCTCCGCCATTCCTAAAAGTACAACCGCGGCGCTATGCAGCGCCTCTTTTTTATGTTATTGGTAAGGGCTCAAGGTTTGGGTATGACGACGCTTAAGATATTGTCCTGGAACGTGAACGGCTTGCGCGCCGCGCATAAGAAGGGCTTCCTTGCGTGGTTATTACGCGAGCGGCCCGACATATTATGTCTTCAGGAGACCAAGGCCGCGCCGGACCAGCTCCCGGCCGAATTAAAAGAGATAGCCGGATACCGGGCGTACTTCGCCTCGGCCGAGCGGAAGGGCTATAGCGGCGTCGCGCTCTATACCCGCCTCGAGCCTGATGAAATCAAAGCGGGCTTCGGCGTTAAAAGGTTCGACGTCGAGGGCCGGACGCAGGTCGCCGACTTCGGCGATTTCCGGTTGTTCAACGTCTACTTCCCCAACGGCAAGGCGTCGGCGGAGCGGCTGCGGTACAAGATGGCGTTCTACGGCGCCTTTCTCGAGTACGTGGATAAATTGAAGGCGAAGGGCGAACGGATCGTCGTGTGCGGCGACGTCAACACCGCCCACAAGGAGATCGACCTGGCGCGGCCCAGGGAGAACGAGAAGGTCTCCGGCTTCCTCCCCCGGGAGCGCGCTTGGGTCGACGAGTTCGTAAGCCGGGGCTTCGTCGACACGTTTCGGATGTTCAACCGGGAGCCGGGGCGGTATACCTGGTGGGACCTAAAGACGCGCGCCCGCGAGCGGAACGTCGGTTGGCGCATCGATTACTTTTTCGTGAGCGAGAATTTTAAGAAGAACGTCAAGGCCGCCTACATACTCCCGGAGGTAACGGGCTCGGACCATTGCCCTATAGGCGTAGAGGTGGACGTGTGATGCAAACCAGATTGTACGTATACGCCGCCGGCGTGTGGCTGGTTTTGACCGTATTGGCCATCCTCAACGGCGTGCTCCGGAAAGCCTACGAGCCCGTGCCGGTGGAGGAAGCGTAGCAAGCCGTCGCAATTGACGCGGGAGAAAACGTGGCCGTTTGGTTACAATTTATCGCGTGCACCGCCGTCATCGTCTACGCCGGCTCGAGGCTGTCGAAGTACGGCGACATCATAGCCGAGAAGACGGGCCTCGGCCGCTTATGGGTCGGCGCGCTGCTTTTGGCGGCGGTAACTTCCTTACCGGAGCTGGTGTCGGGAGCCGCGGCCGTCACGTTTTTCGATTTGCCCGATATTGCCGTCGGCGGCGTCCTCGGCAGCTGCATGTTCAACCTCCTCATCCTGTCGCTGATCGACGCCATGACGGGGCGGAAGCCGATATACACGGGCGTGAACGAAGGCCACGTTTTATCCGCGGGCTTCGGCGTCCTGTTGTTGGGTTTGATCGTCGTCAACATATACGTGGGGGGGGCGTTTCCGTCGATCGGTTGGGTATGCGTCTTCAGCTTCGTATACTTCGCGCTGTACGTCGTCGCCATGCGCGTCTTATTTCTGTATAATAAAAGGCGCATCGCCGCGGTCGTCAAGGAGATGGCCGAGGAACTCCGCTACCGGGACGTAACGGCGGCGCGGGCGTACACGCTGTATGCCGTCAACGCCGCCGTGATTGTCGTCGCCGCGGCCTACCTGCCGCACCTGGGCGAGCGGATCGCCGCCATGACCGGCTTAGGCCAGACTTTCGTGGGGAGCTTCTTCATCGCGCTCTCGACGTCGCTGCCGGAGCTGGTCGTCACCATCGCCGCGATTCGGCTGGGCGCGGTGGACCTGGCGTTGGGCAACCTCTTCGGCAGCAACCTCTTCAACGTAGCGGTATTGGCGATCGAGGACTTCCTGTACGTCGAGGGCCCCCTTTTGGCCCGGGCTTCGGACGTCCACGTCGTGACCGCGGGCGTGGTGATAGCGATGACGGCGACCGCCATCGTGGGCTTGACGTACCGGACCATCAAGCGCCCCTTCTTCCTGGCCTGGGATTCGATGGGTATCCTGGCGCTCTATTTCATAGGCCAGGTAATCCTATACGTGTTGGGGTGAAATGGATTGAGGCCGCGGCGCTTTAGGCCGCCGGCGTCGCCGGCTCGAGGGTAACGGGTAGTCGAGGGATTGCGTAACTTGGAGAGGAAGAAGGTAATCAGGATCGGCTTGGCCGCGTCGGCCGTCGTCGCGGCGCTGGCCTATTTTTTCGTCATCGTCCCGCGCATTATAAACGCGTCCGCCGGCGTAAAGACGAAAACGGTGGCCCTCGATTTCGGCGACCTCGACGGCGCCGTCGTAGTCGACGTCGGGAAGGGGTGCGAGAACCTCTATCTCGTGCCCGACTCGCGCCGCCTCTACGTCACCGACGGCTGGGGAAACGTTCACCTCGTCGACGGGCCGTCACGGGAGGCGCTGCGGGTGGTGAAGTCGGCGAAGGTGGGCGACGGGAAGGCGTGCGGTATAGACCGGGGCCGGGGCGGCTTTCTCTACGTCGCCGCCTGCGACGACGACTGGCTCGGCCGCGGAGGCGGAATATTCAAAGTCGATAATAGGTTGGAAAGCGCGGAAAAAATCGCCGGTGACTACCCGGGCCTGAACGGCCTGGCTTTGGACGGTCGCGGCGACCTGTACTTCGCCGTCAGCAATATGAGTTTCGTAAACGGCAAGGGCGCGATTT
>JAZGGY010000308.1:0-4239 GCA_036480675.1 bacterium
AATCGTAGACCCGGATAGAACGACCCGTTCTTATTGATAAAATATATTCCTATACCCTCTTACTTACCGCACGATTATCTTGCGGATTTCACTAGAGCCGGCACGTACGCCGGCTTTAATTCGTAAACTATGAGCCGCGGGGAACGCGATAAACGTATTCTTTTCCTCTTCGTCGACGGTGTGGGCGTCGGGCCACCGGACGCGAGTATCAACCCGCTGCTCGTCGCGCGGCTGCCCCATCTCGAGAGCTTAGTCGGGCCGATAGACATGGCGCGCTGGCGCGAGGGCGTGCACGGCGAGCGGGCGACGCTCGTGCCCCTCGACGCCACGCTGGGCGTCGCCGGCCTGCCGCAGTCGGCCACCGGCCAGACGGCCCTCTTCACCGGCGTAAACGCCGCGAAGCTCATAGGCCGCCACAAGGAGGGCCGTCCCAACCGCCTCCTCAAAAGCGTGCTGTACAAGCACGGCCTTATCCCGGTCCTGTGCCGTGCCGGCCTGAAGGCCACTTTCGCCAACGCCTATACCACTACCTCCATCCCGCGCGACGTCGCCGGCGAAGCGCCGATGTCGTGCACGGCGGCCATGGCCTACTACGGCGAGGGCCGCTTCCGCGACACGGCGATGTTCAACCGCGGCGAGGCCGTGTACTTCGACCTCACCGGGCGGTACGCGCGGCGGCGCGGCGACGACGTAACGTTGATGACGCCCGCTCGAGCCGGCGAAGCGCTCGCCCGCATCGCCCTCGCGCACGACTTCACCCTCTACGAGTACTTCCTCACCGACTTCGCGGGCCACCGCCAAAATATGGGACGCGCGGTTCGCTACCTGGAGGATGTTGACGCCGCGTTGGGCGCCGTGCTAAATTATTACGACCTTGAGCGCTACCTGTTGATACTAACGAGCGACCACGGCAACGTCGAAGACCTGTCTACGCGCTCGCACACCAAGAACCCGGTCCCGCTGCTGGTCGCCGGCCCGGGACACGAAGCGTTCGCCTCGCGCTGCGACGACGTTATGGACGTCGCACCCGCGACGTTCAAATACTTCGGCGTCGACCCGGTGAAATATTCCGGCCGACCTATAAGGACCGAGCTGATAAAACTACCGGAGTAAATGGCCGAGCTGCTGACAGTCGAGAACTTGAGCAAGAACTTCGGCGGCCTCGCCGCCCTCAAGGACGTGAGTCTCGCCATCGCCGAGGGCGAGATAATAGGCTTAATAGGCCCCAACGGCGCCGGCAAGACGACGCTCTTCAACGCCATCACGGGGATCTATCCGCCCACCGCCGGCAGCGTACGCTACCGGGGCAAGGTTATCGCCCGCGCCAAGCGGCGCGCGCGGTGGCTGCCGTTCTTCTCCGTCGCGGCGCTGCTCTGCACCGCCGCGGCCTTCATCCTCGGCGAACGGTACCTGTTCACGCTGGCCGGCGCGGGGGCCGCGTCGCTCGGCGTCGCGCTGGCCTTCACCGTCTTGGGCGTCGTCTTCGCGCCCAAAGGGGGCGTCCGCCCGGACCAGATCGCGGACCGCGGCCTCTACCGCACCTTCCAGAGCATCAACCTCTTCGACGAGATGACGAGCCTGGAGAACGTCGAGGTGGGCGGCCACCGGATGTCGCGCGTGGGCGTGGCGGACGCGGTATTCCTGACGCCGCGCTACCGCCGCGACGAGGGCCGCGTGCAGGAGGCGGCGCTCGCGGCCATCAAGTTCGTCGCGTTGGAAGGGAAGGAGGAGTGGAAGGCGGGCGCGCTCCCCTACGGCCTGCAGCGACGCCTCGAGATCGCCCGGGCGCTGGTTTCGAAGCCCAAGCTGTTGCTGCTCGACGAGCCCGCCGCGGGCCTTAACCCCACCGAGAAGAACGAGCTCCTGGACCTAATCCGCCAGATACGCGATACCGGCGTCACGGTATTTTTAATCGAGCACGACGTGAAGCTCGTCATGAACGTCTGCGACCGCGTCGTCGTATTGGACCACGGCGAGGCCATCGCCGCCGGCCGCCCGGAAGAGGTCCAGAACGACCCCCGCGTTATAGAGGCGTACCTCGGCACGAAGGCGACCAAAGGAGCGGCGTAAAAAATGCGAGCGTTATTAGTGATCGCGACGGCCGCGGCGCTGGCTTCGGCGGCGGGGTGCGCGGGCAAATTGGAAGATAAGGCGACGGCCGAAAGTGCGGCGCCGCCCCGCGACGACCCGGCGCCGGCGGCCGACTTCAAAGAACTACCCGAGCCGTTGCGTGAAGGCGGCCTGCCGCTCCACGAGGCCATAGCCGCGCGGCGCTCGACGCGGACCTACGGCTCCCGTAAATTGACGGACGCCGACGTGGGCCAGCTACTCTGGGCGGGCCAGGGGATAACGTCGGCGCGCGGCTTCCGCACCGCCCCTTCGGCCGGGGCGCTCAACCCGATGTTCCTCTACTACGCCGACGACGTCGCGCTGTGGCGCTACGAGCCCCGCCGCCACGGCCTGGCGAAGGTAGTCGACGGCGACGTCCGCCGCGACCTCGCCCGCGCCGGCCTCGACCAGGCGCCGCTAAAACGCGCGCCCGGCATCATAATCGTCGTGGCGAAGCCGGCCATAACCGCCGTCAAGTATCGCGGCCGAGCGGAACGCTACTGCACGGTCGAGGCGGGCCACATAGGCCAGAACATACTGCTTACGGCGGAGGCCCTCGGCCTCGGCGCTTGCCCCGTCGGCGCCTTCCGCGACGGCGACGTACTCGACGTTTTGGAACTGGGAGACGACTATCTGCCGTTGTATATGATACCGGTGGGGGAGAAGTTCGTCTCGGAATGAGAGACAGCGGCGACAGGGGACGAATGGCGACGACGGCCCTATTCCAGAGCTCGGTTTTTTCTAAAATGAACGCCTTTATACCGCCAGCGCTTGCGGCCATCGTCTTAATCTTAATGGTCGCCGCACCGGGCCAGGAGAGCGGCAGGTATTATTCGTACGCCATCGGGTTGGTTGTAGTATTGATCCTGGCGGCGGCGGCGATCAATTTCAGACGCCTCGTCGTGACCTTCGACGGCCGGCACGTCGTCCTCCGATACGGCGTCATACGTAAGAAAATAGTAGTCGGGGAAATCGTCGCGCTGGAGCCGGCCCAAATCAAGTGGTGGCGCTTCGGCGGGACGGGGATACGGATGGGCGGGGGGATGCGCGGCTGGGTCACCGGCTCCGGCCCCGGCGTAAAAATCGAAACTACCCGCGGCATCACGTACGTCAACTGCGAACGGGCGGAGCGGCTGGTCGCGCTGGTAGACGAATTCAACCGCGCCGCCGAGGGGCGGCAAACGTGAACGACGGACCGTTCTTTAAACTGGAAGACGCGAGCGTCTCGTACGGCGCCATCGAGGCGCTGCGTCGCGTAACGCTCGAGGTCGACGAGGGCGAGGTGGTATGCCTCATCGGCGCCAACGGCGCCGGCAAGTCCACTACGCTCATGACGATATCGGGCATCCTGAAGCTGAAGGCCGGCCGCAAGTACTTCGACGGCGACGACATCACCTCGCTTCGTCCGGACAAGGTCGTCGCGCGCGGCATCGTCCAGGTGCCGGAGGGGCGGCGAATCTTCCCGCGGATGTCGGTGGCCGAGAATTTGGAGATGGGCGCGTTCGCGCGGCGCGGGGGCGACAGTCGGCGGCGCTTCCAGTACGTCTTCGAGCTCTTCCCGGTCCTCGCCGAGCGGCGGGGCCAGCGCGGCGGGACCCTCTCCGGCGGCGAGCAGCAGATGCTGGCCATCGCCCGGGGCCTTATGGCGTCGCCGCGGCTGCTGCTGTTGGACGAGCCGTCGCTGGGGCTGGCGCCGCAATACGTCGAGACCATATTCGAGACCATCCGACGCGTCAACGCGGAGGGGATAACCATCTTCCTGGTGGAGCAGAACGCGGCCATGGCGCTCGAGGTCTCCTCCCGCGGGTACGTCATGGAGACGGGGAGCGTCGTGCTGGCGGACACCAGCGCCAACCTGCGCGCGAACGACGGCGTTCGCAAGGCGTACCTCGGCGAAGGGTAACCACGGGGGAAGTTATGAAGATACTATACGGTACGCAGGGCACCGGCAACGGTCACCTCTCGCGGACGTACGCCATCGTCCCGCTGCTTCGCGAGGCCGGCGTCGAGGTGGAGCTAATCATATCCGGAACGACGAGCGAGAGCCTCAAAAGGGGCGTGCCCGAGCTCGAGCCCTACCGCGCCTTCCACGGCCTGAGTTATATCCGCCACGAGGGCCGCATCAACATC
>JAZGGY010000309.1:0-11070 GCA_036480675.1 bacterium
TTTAAAGCAGAAAGGCGAGATCGTCGCGATGGTGGGGGACGGCATCAACGACGCGCCGGCGCTGGCGGCGGCCGACGTGGGCGTGGCCATCGGCACCGGCACAGATATTGCGCTCGAGGCCGCCGACGTCGCGTTAATGTCGGGCGACCTTGCCGCCGTGGACCGCGCGTACCGGCTCAGTCGCCGTACCCTCCGCAACATCAAACAGAACTTGTTCTTCGCGTTCTTCTACAACTCCGCGGCCATACCGCTCGCCGCGCTGGGCTTGCTGAACCCCATGATCGCCGCTGCGGCCATGGCGATGTCGTCGGTATCGGTGGTGGCGAACGCGCTCCGGCTGAAGAGGTTTAAAGCGTAAAAACGCACGAGGAAAGCGTCGATTATGAAAAAGCCGGCCGCGCAGGCCGGCTTATTTTATTATTTTTCGCCCTGTAAAATACACGGCGAAGCGGCCCGCCTTCACAATTATTCGTATTGACATCCCTAATTATATATGTTATTCATTCGGCGTTGGGATAATTATGATTTCGTAAATAAGGCTTACCTGATTATTATTGTTATGTATAACTTATTTTCCGGCAGGAAATTAATCGCGTATCGGCGAGAGGAGCCGCGCTCGACGCGCGGTTACGGCCGGAAATAAGACCGGCCCCGTAGCCGGCAATAGAGGAGGTCCCGGATGTCCAAGGTTAAAGTCGGCATCATCGGCGTGGGCAACTGCGCCTCGAGTTTCGTGCAAGGCGTCGAATATTACAAGAACGCCCGGGAGGACGAGCAAGTTCCCGGCCTGATGCACGTCAACCTCGGCGGCTACCACATCAAGGATATCGAATTCGTTGCCGCGTTCGACATCGACCGCAACAAAGTCGGCAAAGACGTCGCCGAGGCCATATACGTTTATCCTAATAATACGTTTCGGTTCTGCGACGTTCCCAAGCTGGGCATCAAGGTTGAGCGGGGCATGACCCACGACGGCCTGGGTAAATATTTAAAACAAGTTATAAAGAAGGCGCCCGGGTCGACGGCCGACATCGTCGAGATCCTCAAACGCACCAAGTGCGACGTCGTCGTCTCGTACTTGCCGGTGGGCGCGGAGATGGCGACGAAGTGGTACGTCGAGAAGGTGCTGGACGCCGGCTGCGCCTTCGTCAATTGCATCCCGGTATTCATCGCCCAGGAGGATTACTGGCGGAAGGAGTTCGAGAAGCGCGGCCTGCCCGTCATCGGCGACGACATCAAGTCGCAGGTGGGCTCGACCATCGTCCACCGTGTCCTGACCAACCTTTACAACGACCGCGGCGTGCGAATGGAGCGCACGTACCAGCTCAACGTCGGCGGCAACATGGACTTCTACAACATGCTGGAGCGCGAGCGGCTGGAGTCGAAAAAAATCTCGAAGACGCAGGCCGTGACGTCGCAGCTCGCGTTCGACATCGGAGCAGACAACGTCCACATCGGCCCCAGCGACTACGTCCCCTGGCTAACCGACCGCAAGTGGGCGTTTATCCGGTTGGAGGGGCGGACCTTCGGCGACGTCCCGCTCAACGTCGAGCTCAAGCTCGAGGTGTGGGATAGCCCCAACTCCGCCGGCATCGTCATAGACGCCGTGCGCTGCGCCAAGCTCGCGCTCGACCGCGGCATCGCCGGCACCCTGATCGCGCCGTCGTCGTACTTCATGAAGTCCCCGCCGGAGCAGTTCCCGGACGACGTATGCCGCCGGATGGTGGAGGACTTCATCGCCGGCAAGGGCCCCGACAACGAGCGCGCCAGGGAGAAGGCGGCAAAACCGGACGTGGGCGCGGCGGCGGCCAAGCGCAAGCGCGGCCCCAAGGTCAAAAAACGGAAGAAGCGCGAGCCCGCCGGAACCGCCTCGAAGTAGCGGCCCGGGCGGCCGCGGAAACATGTCGCGAGGAAAACTCATAACTTTTGAGGGCGTCGAGGGCGCCGGCAAGACGACGCAGCTTACGCGCGCCGCGGCGTACCTGAGCGAAAAGGGCGTCAACGTCGCCACCGCGCGCGAGCCCGGCGGAACCGCCGTCGGCGAGCAGGTCCGCGAAATCCTGCTCAGCCGCGAGAACGCCGCGATGACGCCGCTCGCGGAATTGTACCTGTACCTGGCGGCGCGGGCGCAGCTGGTGGCCGAGGTGGTCGCGCCGGCCCTCGCCGCGGGGACCTTCGTCCTCCTCGACCGCTACGTGCACTCGACGCTGGCTTATCAAGGTTACGGCCTGGGCGTCGACCTGGGCGGTGCGTCGCCCGAAGAGAACCTCGCGAAGTTACGCGAGCTGTGCCGGGCCACGGTCGGCGACGCGTGGCCCGACCTGGTGATAGTGCTGGACGTCGAGGCGGAGGTGGGCTTCGCGCGGCTGGCGGGCGAGACGCCGGACCGGATCGAGTCGCGCGACGTCGAGTTTCACCGCCGCGTGCGGGACGGCTTCCTGGCGTTGGCGGCCGAAGAGCCGGATCGGGTGGTGGTCGTCGACGCCTCGCCTCCGGAGGAGGAGGTTTTCGCCGCGGTTAAGGCCGCGCTCGCGAGCGTTTTATGACGAGCCGCGTCGTAACCGTTAACGACGAAACCCGCCGGCGGGCGGGTTTTTCGCGGTTAACGACGTTTAGGCTTTGTTGCGGAATCGGCGATAATTTCATAGAATAGGAGTGGTGGAAGAGGAGAAGGCGAGACGGGCTACCTTGGCCGAGCTGCCGTACCAGCGGGAGGTGGCGGCGGCGTTGGCGCGGGCGCTGGCTAGCGGCCGGCTGGCGCACGCGTACCTCTTCGCCGGCCCGCGGGGCGTGGGCAAGGAGGCGGTGGCGTACGCGCTGGGAGCCGCGGCGCTCTGCCCCGAGAAGGCCGGCGAGGGCTGCGGCGTGTGCAACACCTGTCGCCGCGTCTTCGCCGACGTCCACCCCGACTTCCGGCGCTACGAGGCGCCGGCGCTCCACTTCGACATCGACCGGGTGAGGGAGATCCTGACGGAGGCCGGCCGGCCGCCGAGCGAGAGCCCGCGGAAGGTGCTCTTGGTGATGGAACCCGAGAAGATGACCTATCGCAGCGACGCGCCGGCCAACGCCTTACTCAAGACGCTGGAGGAGCCGCCCGGGCGGGCGACCTTCGTCCTCGTCTCGCACGACCCGCGGCAGCTCCTGCCGACGGTAGTGTCGCGCTGCGTGAACGTTCACTTCCCGCGGTTGACGGCGGCGGAAC
The DNA here is from genome assembly GCA_036480675.1 of bacterium. GTDB lineage: Bacteria > RBG-13-66-14 > B26-G2 > WVWN01 > WVWN01 > WVWN01. The sequence continues at coordinate 3,203 of JAZGGY010000309.1, forward strand.
TCGCGGAGGCGCTGGTCCGCGACCGGGGCGTACCGGCGGCGGAGGCGGCCGACGTCGCGCGGAAGGCCGACGGGACGCTCGAGGGCGCCGCGGCCGCGTTGGACGAAGAGCAGCTGGAGCGGATCGAGGCCGCCCTCGGCATAATGGAGGAACTGGCCGCGGGCGGCGTCGCCGAGGCGCTGGGCGCGGCTCAGGTTACGCGGGGGCGCGAGGAGGCGCTGGCCCTGGTCGCGGCGTGGGCGGACTTGACGCACGAGCTGGCGGCGGTGCGCGGTGGCGTGGTCGAGACGCTCAGGCTCGAGGCGCTCGAGGGCCGGGTACGCGCCCTGGCCGAGAGCGGCCGGCTGGTGACGCCGGAGCGAGCGTGGGAAGCGCTCGCCCGGGCGGCGGCGGCGCTGCGCGACAACAGTAACGTCGCGCTTACGCTCGAGGAGTTATTCTTGGAAATAACGGTGTAGCTGTTTTCCCGAATAAGAAAGGAGGGCCGAAAGCCGGCCCTCCTTTTTTTTGCGTCCGTCGTCCAGACGGTCTTTACTCGACTTTGAATTCGATGCGGCGGTTGCGCGCTCGGCCGTCGCGCGTCGCGTTGTCGGAGATGGGCTTGGTGCTGCCGTAGCCGACGGCGCGGATGCGGCTGGCCTCGATGCCGTACTCCTGGACCAGGTAGTTGCGGACCGTGTCCGCCCGCTCGGTCGACAGGCTCATCTCGAAGTCGGGCCGGCCGGTCGAGGCGGCGTGGCCTTCGATGACGACGTTGATGTCCGGGTAATCTTTGAGTATTCTACCGGCCTTCTCAAGAGAGGTATAGCCACCCGGAACCATAACCGGGCTGTTGGGCTCGAACTTCAGGCCCTCGAGGATGAAGGAAGTTTCCTTGGGCTTCTCGACGGGCTTGCCGCCCTCCGGGCAGCCGTCCTCGTCCTGGTAGCCGTTGAAGTCCTCGGCCTCGTTGGGGCACTGGTCGCTGACGTCCGGGATGCCGTCTTGGTCGTTATCGGGGTCGGGGCAGCCGTCGTTGTCCTGGAAGCCGTCCTTATCCTCGGGGTCGTTGGGGCACTGGTCGACGGCGTCCGGGATGCCGTCGTTGTCGTTATCGGTATCGGGGCAGCCGTCGGCGTCCATGTAGCCGTCGTAATCCTCGGGGTCGTCGGGGCACTTATCCTTGTGGTCGGGGATGCCGTCCTTGTCGCGGTCGGAGGGTGTGAGGGGGATATCCATGCTGGATTGGAGATAGCCGCGGAAGTCCGGGCCGCCGGCGGCGGATATGCGGTACGCGCCACCCAGGCCGAAGTGGTACATGTCGTAGCCGTTGGTGCGCGCGCCCAGCGTTATCTCGAAATTCTTATCCTTTGCGCCGCTCTCGTAGGTTTGGCTGACGAAGCCGCTGTACTCGTTGATGAGGGACAGGGCGGGTATGGGCCTGATGTCGAAGCCGACGCCGTAGGCAACCCAGTTGGGCCGTTCCATTTTGCGGTACATGCCCTTGGTCGTCTCGTAGTTGGTTTTGCCGCTGCGCACGACGTAGCCGACGTTGGCGTTGATGCCGATAATCTTTCCCAGGAAGTCCTTGGAGGCGAGCGCCATAATGCCGACGTTGTTCTGGCCGTCCGCTATGAAGTCGGTACCCTCCTCTTTGGCGGTGGTGAGGTCCTCGGTATTACCGGTGGGGAGGTCGACGTATACCAGGCCGCCCAGCGACATCCAGAACATATCCTGGCCCACGCCGTGGAACTTGCCGGTAAGCGCCGCGTCGCTCGCGCCCATCACGTACGTGTTGGTCTCGACTACGGGTTCGCGGTAGTGCAGCGCGCCGCGGTAATGGCCGCCCACCTCGAACCATTTGATGGGGCAAAGCGTCAAGCCTATCGACGGCAGCAGGTAGTTGTCGCCGCCCTCGGGCGTGTCGTAGCTCCAGTATTGGGCGGCGATCATGGTTATGTCGAGGCTGGGGACTTTTATGGTGTCGGCGGACCAGGTGCGGAAAAGGCCCGCGGTGCCGTAGGTGGCGTGAGGGCCGACCCCGTACGCCGCAACGGCCGCAGCCAACGTCGCCCCGAAACTTACGAGTAAGATACGTTTAATATTCATTATTGCCTCGCTTTCGTTTTATCGGAGCTCTGCGGCGGCCGCTACTTGGCGAACCACCACGTCCTCAGGCGCATTTCTACGTTGTCCAGGAAATCGCTGTCGCGGTACCAATTGACCTTGGCCACGCCGTGGTACGGGGAGACCCAGTACGTCGTCGTCGAAATGTCCGTCTCCGGGGGTTCGAAAGTGAGGTTAAAAATGAGGGTCTGGGTTAGTTCGACGACGTGGCAATTGAGGCTACCCTGCTCGGTATCGACCAGCGCGCTGCCGGTGACTTTCGCTATTATCGAGATGTCCATGGTGTCGACGAAGCCGTCGCCGTCCATGTCGCGCGCGAGGTTGAAGTAATCCTTCTGGTCGACGTTTCGGAAAAAGGTGGGGTCGGTTTCGGGGTTCTGGTTCTTATTGTTCAGGACGTCCCACGTATCGTTTACGTTGAACGGTATCTTGAGCAGCGTGAACGGGGCCCTTTCGCCCTTGGTGTTGTAGAAGTACGTGCCGATAACCGCGTCGCGGTATTCGCTCATGTAGTTGTACCCGCCTAGTTTGAAGTAGGGCGGGTTGTAGCTGAAGTAGTCGTATTTGTAGAATATGTCTTTATTGACCCAGTAGCGGGCCTGTTTGAGTCTGAACCTATTTCCTTCTTCGGTTTTAGCGTACTTCGTTACGAAGATGGGCTCGACGTCGCCTCCCGGGCCCGCCGGCACGTTTTCGACCGATACGTGCGTATAGAACGGCCCTTGCCACAGAGGGTCTTGCGATAAGTTATAAGTATCGTAGACCCACCTTTGGCCCACGCTGATAGGGAAGTATTCATCGCTCGGGCCGTTGGTGCCTGCGTCCTCGGTGCCGCACGACGTAATAACGACGCCGGCCGTCAAGGCCAGGACGGCAATCGCGGCGTTGATGCCTTTAAGATGTCGTTTCATAAGGCTTTCCCCTTTCGTCTTGCCTGCCTGTATCGGGAAATTTATCGCACCCTTTTCCGGTTAGCCTTCTTTCTCCGCGTATTACAAACGCGTTCGCGGAAGGCTCAGGACGTCGCCGTTCCGTGAACGCGTGCGTATCATGGTGAAGACGCGCGGCATCGGTTTCATCAATCCGACGCTGGTAAACTTTTCGGGCCGCCGACCTTGACGGCGGTTCTCTTGCCGCCGGCGGGCGAGTTTGTGCCGGCCGTTATTTATAGCGCATTAACCACAAGCCGCTGCCCGCGAGGCAGACGCCGGCCACTACCGTCGGCCCGTTGACCGCATGCTCCCGAGTCGATACAACGACGCCCGTACCCTCGTATATTTTTTGCCAGTTGTCGGGCCTGATCTGGTCGGTATTTAGAAAGATCGCCCACCCGGCCATCGTTAACGCCGTCGTTATTAAGGTGATCCCGATTATTCTTTTTATGTCGCGGGAGGCCTTGCCGGACGTATCCTGGAAGCGCGACCACTTCAGCTCGACGAAGTCCTCTTGTTCGCTCTTGCCGAAGGAGAAGACCTCTTCTTCTTCTTCGGCCGACGACGTGCTGAACGGGTTATTGCCCTGGCCGTAATAGTAGCGAATATTTTCTTCGGTGGTGCCGGGGGATTCTTCGTCGTCCTCTTCTTCCGCGAGCGCCGGCGCCGCCGACCACCACGCGAGGGCCGCAACGACGGCCAACGCCGTTATTTTACTCACTTTCATAAACGAATTACCTCTTTACTCTTTCCCATTAAATAAACTTACCACTTTTAAGTTGACCCGTCAACACATATTTTCGAACGGCCCGTTAGAACCCTCGCCGACACTTGAACCTTGACCGGCCGATTTTCGTATGTTAGCGTTGCGGAAAATTTAATCAGGAAGGTGCCTAAAGATATGAGCGAAAAAGTCAGCGAATTGATAGACCGCCTCCTCGACCGCGAGAACGAGCTGCAGCCCCCGGCGGCGACCTTTAAGGGCGTTCATGATTACGACGAGGAATGGGACGACCCCGGCCCGGAAGGAATAACCGCGTACGAGGCGTTCGTCGACGAGTATTCGGCGCAGGTGGAGGAAGCCGCCCGGGCGGCCGAAGGCGAAGACGCCGTCGACCTGACGCTGGCGCGGGCGCGGCTGGCGAATTACGACGTTTCGTTGAGGCTTCTGGACGAATTGCGGCGCAACCCCATCGGCGTCCCGGCGACCGTCGTCCAGACGATCTTCGTTATGCTCGTCCGGGACTACGCACCGCTCGAGGAGCGGCTCGGCGCGATGCTGGCTCGTATGCAGAAAGTACCGGCCTATTGCGAAAAGGGTAAGCGCGCTTTCGAGAAACCGATCGCGAAGTTCTTGGAGTTAGCAGCGGAATTGGCCGCGCAGGGGGGGCTGTTCCTGGCGCGGGTCGTTCCGGCGGCCGCGGAGCAGGCCGGGAGTAAGTACGCCGCCGACCTGGCGGAGGCGGGCGAGCGCGCCGCCGCCGCCCTCGACGATTTCATAGCCCATGTAAGGGGGCTGCCTGTGCGCGAGGATTTCGCCGCCGGACGCGAGGCTTTCGATCGCCTCCTTAAGGAGTACCACCTGCTCGACTACGACGCCGACTCGCTATTGGCCTTCGGCCAAGAATCGGTCGCCCGGGTCCAGGGGGAGATGGCCGAGCTCGCCGAGAAGATCCGGCCGGGCGCGACGCCGGCCCAGCTGGTCGGGGAATTGAAAAAGGACCACCCCGCGGCGGACGAGGTTTTGGACTTCTACCGGGAGTGGATGTCTCGCTCGAGACAGTTCGTAATCGACAAAAGTATCTGCGGCTTGCCCCCGGGAGAAGAGTTGGAAGTCATCCCCACGCCGGAGTTCGAGCGGGCGATTATTCCGTACGGCGCGTACATGCCGCCCGCGACCTACGAGCCCCGCCAGAAGGGTTTCTTCTACGTGACGCCGGTCGAACCCGACGCGCCGCCCGAGGAACGCGAGCAGAAGCTCGCGGGCCACAACCGCGCCAGGGGGCCCATCATCGCGCTGCACGAGGGATATCCCGGCCACCACCTCCAGCTGTGTTGGGCCCACCGCGTTACGAACCGGATGCGCCGGGAGTTCCATTCCAACCCGCTGATCGAAGGGTGGGCGCTGTATTGCGAAGAGATGATGCGCGAGGAAGGTTTCTACGACGACGAGCGCATAGTCCTGGGTCAGAAGAAGGACACGCTGTGGCGGGCGGCGCGCGTCGTCCTGGACGCGTCGCTCCATACCGGCCGTATGACCTTCGACGAGGCGGTGGCGTTCCTGGTGGACGTGGTTTCGCTCGAGCGCGTGAACGCGGAGGCGGAGGTCAAGAGGTATATATATACCCCCACCCAGCCGATGTCGTACCTCGTCGGGAAGCGCGAGATAATGGCGCTGCGGTCCGACTACTTCGAGCGCCATCCCGAGGCCTCCTTGCGCGATTTCCACGACCGCGTGTTGGCGGTGGGGTCTCTGCCGGTGAAGCTCGTGCGGGATGCCGTCCTGGCCTAAGGCGGCGCCCAACGCTCGAGCGGCGAGCCGGCGTTGGCGTAAGTTTACGTTGTACGTGTTGCTTTTGACGTAACGCTTTGCTATATTAGGGGCCGGTCGGCGGCGCCCGCGCGGGGAGCGAAAAGACGTGACCTGGACCGGTTTCGGGCGGCGGCTTGAGAGCGCGGCCGCCAATATATGGCGTAACGTAAGGCTCCCGGGGGCGTTATGGTATATGGGCGCGGCCGCGTTCGTCACGTCGGGCGTCGGCGTATTGGCCGGAAACAAGTTCGTGTTGCCGGCGCTGGACGTCGCCGCGGCGCTTCCCGTTTACGTCTGGGTGCGGCTTCACCGCGGCTTTCAGGGGGCCGCTTTCGCGCTTCTTTTCTGGTCTTTCTGCAAAGTCGCCGCCATAACTTTCTTCACGGTGCTTTTTCCGGCCCACGCCGGCGCGGCGGTGGCGTACGGCGCGTCGTACGCCCAAGCTATGACGCTGTGGGTAGGGTCCGGCGCGGACGTGGCCGGCGTCGGCGCGTGGGGGACGTGGCGGCTGAAGGAGGCGTTGGCCCTCGCGGCCTTGAGCCTGCCGACGGCGGGCGTGGGTGGCCTGGCGTTCGCGGCGACGCTGTTGAATTGCCAGGCGTACTACCTGGGCACGTTGTTTCTGCGCGCGGCCGAGCCCTGGAGAGTGGTCGTGCTGGGGTGGCCGTTGTGGGAAGTGTTTCGGGCGCTGGCCTTCGTTAATATATTATTAGCCGCGGCGGAACCTACCCTCTCTTGGCTTTTGCGGCGGCCGGTCCGCGTTCGCGATTTGCGGGACGGCGTTATTTTGGCTTTATTGATGCTGGCCGTGGCGTACCTGGCTCACGTTTATCTCGCGCCCTGGTGGCGCGAAGCGCTCGCGCCGGCGTTGTATTTCGACGTACCGGTGGCAACGTTGTGAGAATTTTCGTCTTCATATCCGCGTTATGGCTGGCGTGCGCGGCGGCCTCGCACGGCGCGGTGCTGGTCTTTGACCGCGACAACGGCCGCACCTTCGACGACCCGGAGGGCGCCGGCGCGGTCGGCACCGAGTACGCCGTGGTGCGGGCGCTCAAGGCCGCCGGCGCGAAAGACGTAAAGCAGAAGTTCGTCTTGCCGTACGACCTCGCGCGGTACGACGCCGTCTTCGTCCTGTGCGGCTTTTGGCCCGACGACGGCCGGTTGTCGCACGTCGAGCGCCGGATTTTGGAGAGCTACCTCACCGGGGACGGCGCCAACCTTTACGTTGAGGGCACGGAGATAGGGCGACGCTACGGGAGCTCGGCGTTTTTTAAAAAGCTGGGGACGGCGTTCGCGGACGACGGCAGGCCGATGGAAAACGGCAACGTCAACGTCGCCGAAGGTATCGGCGCGTGGGCGGGCGTACGCTTCGACTACTACTCGTACCGCCGCGATAAGCCCGACGGCTTCGTGGACGAGTTCAACGCCGCGGGGGGCGAAGTGGTGGTGCGCTCGCGGCGCGCCGGCAACCAGTCGAACGCCCGCGTGGTGAGGTACGCCGCCGCCGGCGAGGTTTATTACAAGACTATCACCTCTTCCATAATATTCGGCGCGCTGGCGAACGGCAAATATAAGAAGAAAGACCTGATGGCGAAGTACCTGGAGTTCTTCGGTATAATCGGCGACAATAACGAGATATACGTCGCGCCGGCGTCGTTGGGACGCGTGCGGGCGTTGTTCCGCTAGGGGCGCCCCGGCCGGACGACGGGAGGCAGCGAGCGATGGGCTACGACCCGGGACTTAAGAAGTTGATAGCGACGGTCGAGGCTTCCAGGCCGGACCGCATCGAGGCCGTCAAGCGCGGCGAGCACTACCCGCGCCTTACGATGGAGAAGATCGACGCCCTCCTCAAATCTTTCCACCCCGACTTCCGCGCCGACGCCAAACGCGAATTGGGCGTCGGCCCTAACAAGGGTGCGGTTTACCCCAACGAGCTCGTCGACGTTTTGGAGTCGCGCAGTCGCCTCGACCCGACCGAGGTGGACCTCGAGCGCGTAGACTACGACGTCGACCTGCTTATCGTGGGCGGCGGCGGCGCCGGCTGCAGCGCGGCCATCGCCGCGTCCGATGCCGGCGTAACCGACGTTCTCATCGCGACCAAGCTCCGCCTGGGCGACGCCAACACCATGATGGCGGAGGGGGGCATCCAGGGCGCGGACAAGGAAAACGACTCGCCGGTCATACATTACCTCGACGTGCTGGGCGGCGGGCGCTTCGCCAACCTCCCGGAACTGGTGGAGGCGCTGGTGCAAGACGCCCCGCTCGTCATCGCCTGGCTCGAGAAGCTGGGCGTGATG
>JAZGGY010000310.1:0-4142 GCA_036480675.1 bacterium
GTGTGGAAGACGCGCACAAGGTGGAAGGCGACCAGGTCCTCCTCCGCCGTCGCGGGGCCGATCCACGCCGGGTTGCGTTGCTCGGCGAAGCACTCCTCGCAGTAGCACGCCGGGCAGACCTGGCGGCAGGCGTAGCAGCGTATACAGCGGCCCAGCTCCTCGGCGACCCAGGCCCAGCGTTCGTCGCTTCCACGCGCCTCGTGCTCGCGGACGCGCGCGTACCGGTCCGCTTCGGCCGGCGGCGCGGCCTCGCCGTAGGTTACGTCGGCCAGCGGCGGCTCGAGCCTCGTGCAAACCGCGCAGCTCGCGTCGACGTAGTCGCCGAGGGGCAGCCGCTCCTCGCCGCCGTCGGTTGTCGTCACGACTATCGCGTCGCCTTCTACGTTCGCATCTCTGACGCGGTAAGCGCCGACGGCTTCGTAAACCTTTCCCCGGTCCACCGTCGGCGAGCAGTTGATGCCGATCACGTAAACGTCGTCCCGACGGAATTGATTCTCCTGGATGTACGTCACTAGCGCCCGGGCGTCGCACGGCTTCGCGACGACGGCGACCTTCCGCGCTTTCTCGGCGTCGAAGTCGCGCCGCTTGCGGCGGTCGCGTATATATTCCAGGACGTAGCCCGCGAGGCCCGCGGCGCAGTATCGGTTCCAAATCAACTTGTCGGCGTCGGCCGCGCTTTTTACCAGCGCCGGTCTGGCGGTGAGCGGGACCGTCCCCTCAACGAAGCCGATTACGACTTCGGCCTCGCCCGACGCGAGCAACTCCCCGGCTTTCGTTCGGATTTCTTTTTCCACCGTCATAAAAGCGTCGATTAGAGCCTCTTGACCTCTCGCCGGACGTCGTCCAGCGTCGTACGCGGGCTTTGCGACTCGACCATGTCCCAAAGTTTTTTGAGGTCGTCGCACGCGTACTCGTCGCAATACGCGCAGTTGCGGATGTCCTTCTCGCGGCAGCAGTCTTTCATCTTGCAGTGGACGGACCAGGCGAAGAGGCGCTTCTCGGTCTGGGTGCAGCTGTAGCAGGTTACGTCCTCGGGCGTGAGCAGCTCTTCGGCGGTCGACCACTCCTCGGCCGTCTTCTTCAGAAGTTCCTCGTCGCCGGTCTTCGTGCCGATATAGGCCGGGCACGCGGCGCAATCTATGCCGCAGAAAGCGATTATCTTTTCCTCGGCCATTACGACCCTTTGAGCTTCCGGCGGATCTCCTCCAGCGTCGTCTTGGCGTCGGCCGACGTCGACCACGGCTTCTCGAGCTTGTCGCAGGGGAATTCGTCGCAGTGGGCGCAATTTTCGACGCCCTTCACGAAGGCGCATTGCCGGACGTCACAATCCTGGCAAAACTTAGCGGCCCTTTTGTCCTCGTAGATGCAGCCGTCGCACCATAGGTCCGCGGCCGTGAGCGGGTACTCGTCGGAGGACCATTCTTCCGCTTGCTTCGAGAGCGCCTCCTCGTCCCCCGCCAACGTCGCCTTGAACGCCGGGCACTTGGAGCACAGGATCCCGCAGAAGGCGATTATTTTTTTGTCGGCCATTTAACGACCCACCTTAAGCTTTACGAGCGTTTAAACTTTTTCCGGTTCCGCGTATTTTTTAACCATCCGCTTCGCCGGCCCCAATTTTTTTATGCCGTCTACAACCGTCTTAATTACCTCGGCGTACTTGCCGCCCTCGCTGGCCGATATCCAGGAGAAGTTGACGCGTCCGGGCTCAAGGCCGAAGTACTCGACGAAGTCCTTGAGCAGCGTGAAGCGGCGCCGGGCGGCGTAGTTGCCGGCGATGTAGTGGCAGTCGCCCGGGTGGCAGCCGGAAACCAGCACGCCGTCCCAGCCCTCCAGTAGCGCGCGTATAACGTAAAGCGGTTTGACGCGAGCGGAGCACGGGACCTTGACGACGCGCACGTTGGGCGGGTACTGCAGCCGCGAGACGCCCGCTAGGTCCGCGCCCGCGTACGAGCACCACGTGCACAGGAACGCGAGGATGCGGGGTTCCCAGTTGTTATCGTTGTCGGTCATATCTTTTCGTCGGGTTAAAACCCGACGTTAACGCTGCGCCGCTGATTCTCCGGCGGCTAAAGCCGCCGGTATCAAGACTTGCTTTTCCTCCGGCGGTTGAAACCGCCGGTATCTATATATCATATACGCCCGACGTTAACGCTGCGCGGTTGACGCTCCGGCGGCTAAAGCCGCCGGTATGAATATTAAAGAGCCGTGATGGCGTCGAGGAGTTGTTCATCGGTTATGCCGGCGATATCTACCGCCGCGGACCAGCAGGCCGCGGCGCAGCTGCCGCACCCCTTGCACAGGCCGGCGTTGACCTCCGCCAACATCTTTTCCTTGTTGACTTCAATCGCGCCGTAGGGGCAAACGCGCTCGCACGTCCCGCAGGCGATGCAGCGCCGCTCGTTCACGACGGCCACGCGGCCTTCGGCTTTAATCGTGGGCTTGGCGAGTATAGTCGCCGCCCGGGCGGCCGCGGCCTGCGCCTGCGCGATGGACTCCTCGATCGTCTTGGGGTTGTGCGCCAGGCCGCAGACGAAAACGCCTTCGGTCGCGAAGTCCACCGGCCTGAGCTTCATATGCGCCTCGAGGAAGAAGCCGTCCGCCGTGAGCGGGACCTTGAGCATCTCGGCCAGTTCCTTGTTGGCCTGGGCGTCGGGCCACGTCCCCTGCGCCAGCGCGACCAGGCCGACCTCGATTTCCACGTCCTCGCCCAGGATGATGTCGTGCCATTTGACCTTTACTTTGTCGCCCTGCGGCGTGACGGTCGGCTTGTTATCCGGGTCGAACCGCGCGAAGAAGACGCCTTTCTCGCGGGCCTCGCGGTAGAGGTCCTCTGCCTCGCCGTACGTTCGGAGGTCCCGGTAAAGTACGTAGACGTTCGCTTGGGGCTCGAGCTCTTTCAATTTAAGGGCGTTCTTTACGGCCTCGGTGCAGCATATCCGCGAGCAATAGGGGTGTTCGTCGTCGCGGGAGCCGATGCACTGGACCATGGCGACGCTTGCGGCGTCGTGCGGGACGCGGCCCTCTGCCAGCGCCTCCTCCAGGTCGCGCTGCGATACGACGCGGTCGCTCGAGCCGTAGCCGAACTCGTCGTGCTCGGCCATCCGCGCGCCCGTCGCGACCACGACGACGCCGTGCTCGAGCTCGTGCTCGCCGTTCTTGTCCTCGACGACCGAGACGTAGCTGCCGACGAAGCCCGATACCGACTTAAGGGTGGCGCCGGCGAAGAGTTTTATCTTGTCGTGGCCTTTGACCTTGGCGACGAGTTCGTCGAGGAACGGCCCCACTACGGCGCCGCCCGCCAGGTATTTAATGTGATGGAGGTGGCCGCCGAGCTCGGCTTCTTTCTCGACGAGGTAAGTCTCGAAGCCCAGGTCGGCGAGGCCGAGGGCCGCGGTCATCCCGGCGGCGCCGCCGCCCACCACCAGCGCGGTCTGCGTAACCGGCAACTCGATGTCGGTCAGCGGCGTGAGGTTGACCGCGCGGGCGACGGCCATCCGCACCAGCTCCTTGGCCTTGGCGGTGGCCTCCGCCGGCTGCTTCATATGGACCCACGAGCCGTGCTCGCGGATGTTGGCCATCTCGAAGAGGTAGGGGTTCAGGCCAGACTCGCGGAGGGTTTCGCGGAAGAGCGGCTCGTGGGTGCGCGGCGTGCAGGAGGCGACGACGACGCGGTTGAGGTTGTGCTCGTCGATCTTCTCGGCGATGAGCTTCTGCGTGTCCTCGGAGCAGGTGAAGAGGTTGCGCTCGGTGTACGTAACCCAGGGCAGCGTCTCGGCGTACTCTACGACCGCCGGTACGTCCACGACGCCGCCGATGTTGATGCCGCAGTGGCAGACGAAGACGCCCACGCGCGGCGGCTCGCCTTTTATGTCGCGTTCCGCCGGGAACTCGGCCTCCGTCGTCTCCGTCCAGCGGGCCGGCGCGACGGTCGCCGAGGCCTGCGCCGCGGCCGCGGAGGCCTGCGTCACCGACTCCGGGATGTCCTTGGGGCCGGCGACGGCGCCGGCGGCGAAGACGCCCGGGCGCGAGGTGTCGGTAGGCCGGAAGGGGGGCGAAGCGACGAAGTCGTACTTGTCGACCTCCAGGCCGAGGCGTTCGAGCATGCCTTTGGTCTCGGCGTCGACCGTAAGGCCAACCGAGAG
>JAZGGY010000311.1:0-12529 GCA_036480675.1 bacterium
GTGGTACGAAATGCATTCGCAACAACGGCCTTTCCTACTACACGGCTCGTACGTGCAATTGCATGAGTTTAAGTTATCGTCGAGTTTGCACTCCGCCATCGCTTCCGACACCTCTGATTATTTATAGTTGTCTAAAATCATTATTTATTTTATCATTGCGCGATGTCTTTCCTCGAGCTTCAAAAAACGATCATCTACGGCCCCATCGCGTCACGGCGCTTGGGCCCTTCGTTGGGCATTAACGTCTCGTCGACGGTCGCGAAAATCTGCTCGTTCGATTGCATATATTGCCAATACGGCCCGACGACGTACCACGTCGCCTCGAGCAGGGGATTTGACCATATGCTGCCGTCCACGGCGGACGTTACCCAGGCGCTCCGCGACGCGTCCGGGTTGGTTCCGCCGCCCGATTATATTACGTTCTCCGGGAACGGCGAACCTACGTTGCACCCTGAATTCCCGGCGATGGTCGAGGCCGTGCGGGGCGTCCGAGACGATATTTGCCCCGGCGTGAAGTTGGCCGTCCTCTCGAACTCGAGCACCGTAGACCGCCCGGAAATACGGGCCGCGCTCGCCTCGTTGGACATGGCTATTATGAAATTGGACGCCGGCTCGCCGCAGCCCTTCGCGGCTATCAACGCACCCGCGCCCGGCGTATCGTTCGACGATATTTTGGAAGGGCTCGCCGCGTTGGATGATTTTACGGTCCAATCGTGTTTCGTCGCGGGGAACGCGGGAAACGCCGACGACGCCGCGGTGGCCGATTACGTGAGCGTGGTAGCCGCGGTGAAGCCGTCGGCCGTTCAGATCTATACTACGGACCGGCCCGTGGCGCGGTCCGGCGTCCAGATGGTTCCTCGCGAGCGGCTTGCGGCTATCGCCCGCCGCGTGTGCGAAGAGGCTGGCGTCCCGGCCGACATATACTGAGCCTGGTTGGCCGCTGATTAACCGCCGCTGCGCCGCGGCGGCTTTTTATTTTTTGCCCGCCCGGTCGACCATCTGGCCGTCGCGCAGTACGATGGTGCGCCGCGCCTTGGCCGCGACGTCAGGGTCGTGCGTTACGACGATGACGGTTTTGCCTTCGTCGTTTATGTGTTGAAATACGGCTAATATTTCGTCGCCGGTTTTGGTATCGAGGTTTCCCGTCGGCTCGTCCGCCAGTACGACCGAGGGGCGGTTGACGAGCGCCCGGGCGATGGCGACGCGTTGCCGTTCTCCCCCCGACATTTCGTTAGGTTTATGGTGGCCGCGTTTGGCGAGCCCCACCGCCTCCAGGACCTCCGCGGCGCGTTGACGGCGTTCCTCGGGAGGGAGGCCGGCGTATATGAGGGGAAGTTCGACGTTTTTGGCCGCCGTAGCGCGGGGGAGGAGGTTGAAAGTCTGGAAGACGAAGCCTATCTCGCGATTGCGTATGGCGGCCAGTTCGTCTTCAGTGGCCGCGGCGATCTCTTGGCCGTTCAAGTGGTAGGAGCCGCTGGTCGGGACGTCGAGGCAGCCGATGACGTTCATCAAGGTCGATTTGCCGGAGCCCGAAGGGCCCATAATAGCGGCGTATTCGCCTCGCCCGAGGTCGAGGTTGATGTCCTTGAGCGCGACGACGTCTTCGCCGCCCATTTGGTATATTTTAAATATGTCGCGGAGCTTTATGAAAGGTTCGGCCGTCAAGCTGACTCTTCTTCCGTCGGTTTCTTTTTCTCCAGTTGGACCAAATCGCCGTCGTTCAAGTGACGCAGCGTTTTGTACGGTCCGGCGATAATGGTTTCGCCGCCCTTCAGGCCCTTTTTGATTTCTACGTACCGGTGGCCCATGATGCCCGCTTCTACTCGGACGAAGCGGGCCCGCTTTACGAACGGCTTCTCGTCGTCCAGGACGAATACCCCTTTTACGTAGTCGGTGCGGAACAAGTCCGGTTGGGGTTTTTCGATTATCTCCTCGGCCTTCTCGGCGCCGCGGCTTTTGCCGGCGCGGGTTTCCTCCCACGCCACCACCGTCTCCCGCGTACGCGTTACGAGCGCCTGGATGGGGATGGCGGTTACGTCTTTGGCCTCGGCCGTAACGATGTCAGCGGTCGCGGTCATCCCCGGGCGGAGCGCCGACGTATCGCCGCCGAGGAGAACCTTGACTTCGAAATCGGCGGAGGTCTTTTCGTCGGTAGTCGCGAATGCCGATTCCTTGGCGCTGGAGGCGATCTCGATAACTTCTCCTCGGTATATTTTATCCGGAAAGGCGTCTATCGTTACCGAGGACGGCTGCCCCAACTCGACGTTGACGACGTCGGTTTCGTCAACGTCGGCGACGACTTGCATGGCGGCCAGGTCGGCAACCGTCACCATAACCGTGCCGGGCGTATTGAGCGTGCCCACGACGGTGAATTCGCCCTCCTCGACGTTGAGGGCGGTTACGACGCCGTCGAGGGGAGAAGTGTATATAGTTTTGTCCAGCGAATCCTTGGCCTGCACCAGCAGCGCCCGCGCCCGGACGACGTTGTTGCGAGCCAGCTCATATTCGGTCCGCTCAGCTTCGAATTGCGTTTTGGCCAGGTCGTACTGTTCGCGCGAGGTGAGGTGCTTGTCGTATAATTCCTGCTTGCGGTCGAAAACCTCTTTGGCTGTTTTCCATTTCATTTCGGTCAATTACAAACTGCGGAGCGCGCTTCGGTAGGCCGCGCCCGCCTCGTCGCGGCTGGCCCGGTATTGGGTTTGCTCGAGCTCCAATAGGAGGTCGCCTTTAGCGACCCGTTGACCTTCCTTAACGAATATTCCCGTTACCTTACCCATGATGTTGGCCGAGATATCGACGCTCACGCGGGGGTCGACCGTAGCCGGGCCGGATACGTAAGACGTGATATCCGCGCTTGTGACGTTGTCTACCCGTACGGGGGGAATTTGCTGCCGTTTGGAGTTGATTATAAGCAGCGGGCACGAGACCAATATGAGCCATATTATAACGACTAAAGCCCACCGCACTTTGGTCATACGGATTTGGCGTCTCATCTCTAATTCCTCTTCGGGCGCGAATTTAAAGAGCGCTCGACGCCCCGGGTTAAGACCCGCGGCCAGGCCCAGGGAGGCGGGTTAAAAAGACCGGGGCCGCGGCTTGAGGGACGGCCTTACGTAACTACGTTAGATCCGAACTGCGTTAATATTCCAGCCGGCCCAGCGCCCGCTTCACGTCGAAGTCGGCGATGAGGAAGTCGTATTTCGCTTCGACGAAAGAGTTTTGGGCTTCGACGAAGCGGGCTTGGGCGTCGGTTAGCTCGAGCGTCGAGGCGCCGCCGAGCGCGTAAAGCTCTTGGACGATGGTGAATTCCTCTTCGGCGGCGGCCGCGGTCTTCTCCGCTACCGTGATCGTCTCGGCTTGCTTCTTGTATTCGTAATAAACTTCCGTAACGTCCAGCGCCACCGCGTCGCGCAACCGGTCGTACGCCACGCGCGTGTTTGCCGCCGCGGCCCGGGCGCGGTCGAGGTTGGCTTTAGTTTGGAAGCTGTCGAAGAGGTTCCATGAGGCGGTCGCGCCCACGACCCATTCGTCGAAGTCGTTCCAGGTTTCGCGGGAGGGGGGATTGATGTCGTTCCAATCGTAAGTAACGGACGCGGCCAGCGATGGGAACCACCCGGCCCGGGCGGAGCGTACGCCGAGGTCGGCGACGCGCTTATCTGCGCTCGTTCTGGTTACGTCGGGGCGACGGGCCATCGCTTGCTCGGTTAAGTCGGCCGGGGAAAGCAATTCCCGCGGTTCGACCCCCTCGACTTCGGCGAAGGCGAGGTTTTCCTCCGGTTCCATGCCGACGGCGTTGAAGAACGCCAGGCGCGCCGTTTCCACGGCCGCCTCCGCGGCGATCGACGCTATTTCGTCGGAGCCCAGCTGGACAACGGCTTTGAGGTATTCCGCCCGCGAGATAGCCTCGGTCTCGTATTGGGCCAGCGCGAGTTCCTCGTTATTACGGCTCGCCTCCAGCGAGGTGTCGGCGACGATTTTCAAACCCTGAGCCTTTAATACGCCCAGGTAAAAGCGCGCGACGTCGACGACCAACAATTGGCGCTGCTCGTCGCGGCTCGCGGCGCCGGCCCGAGCCGACGCCCGCCCCGACATGACGCCCCATATCAACCTCCCGCCGGCGAATAATGGCTGGTCAAGGCGCCCTTGCGCATAGTAGTAATGTATCGGCGCATACCCCGGTATTTCGTAACCATCGAAGCGGAGTGCCTCGCGGTCGTAGTAACGCGAGGCGGAGTAGGAAACGCCGACCGTGGGGAGGACGCCGCCCCACCCCTGGTATAGGTCCGCGCGGCCGGTGAGGTACGTGGCCTCCGCGGCCACGGCCGCCGGGCTGCGAGCGAGCGCGAAGTCGATGGCGTCTTCGAGCGTCAGCTCAGCCGCAAACGCGCTCGACCCTATCGCCAAAACCGTGCCAATTGTCTTAAGAGACTTCATTATTTTTATAACGTGCTCGTAAATAAATTACGATATTTTAACAAAAATAGTTTCACGCGGCAAGGCAAACCGGCGCGGCATGTCCAGTCAGCGGATTCCGTTATTTCCTTTCGTATATAGACGGAAGTAGCAAAGCCGCCTCCCCAGGCGGCTTTTATAAGTTTGAAGCGGGCTGTTTATTTTTTCGCCTCTTCTTCCCGGCACTCACGCGGCGGCAACTCGCCGCAGCGTATCAGCAGGTCCTCCCATTCGCGGTCGACGTCGGCCTGGATCTCGGCGACGAGCTCGGGGTGGCCGTCGCCGTCGAAGAGGTGTGCGAAGCGACCTTGGAACTTCATCCACTCTTCGACGGGCAACTTTTTCCTGGGTTTATAGTTGAGCTTCCACTTGTCGTCGACGACCTCGTAAAGGGGCCAGAAACAGGTATTGGTGGCGATGCGGCTCACCTCGAGCGTTTCCTCTGGGCCGTGGCGCCAACCGCGGTGGCAGGGCGCGAGGATGTTGATGAAGGAGGGGCCGTCCGCGGCGAGGGCTTTCTCGACCTTGCGCATCAGGTCCATAAAGGCGTGGGGCGCGGCCTGCGCCACGTACGGGATATGGTGCGCGGCGACGATGGCGGTGAGGTCTTTGCGGCGGTGAATTTTACCGGGAATCAATTTGCCGTGCGGGGCGGTGGTAGTGGAAGCACCCTTGGGCGTAGCACTCGAACGTTGGATGCCCGTGTTCATATAGGCCTGGTTGTCGTAGCACACGTAAAGCATTTTGTGGCCGCGCTCGAGCATGCCCGATAATGCCTGTAGGCCGATGTCGTACGTACCGCCGTCGCCGCCGAAAGCGACGAAGTGGAAATCCTTATCCAGCTTCCCCCGGTCTTTGAAGACGCGATAGGCCGTCTCGACGCCCGACATCGTGGCGGCGACGTTTTCAAACGCGTTGTGGATCCAGGGGACTTTCCACGAGGTGTAGGGGTAAATGGTCGTCCCTACTTCCAGGCAGCCGGTAGCGTTGCCTATTACCACCGGCCCGTCGGCGGCGAGCAATACTTGTCGGGCGACGATGGCGGCGCCGCAACCCGAGCACAGACGGTGGCCGCCGGTAAAGCGTTCTTCGCGGCGAGATAATTCTTTAAGCGTCGTCATCTATCGGCTCCTTAACGGTTTCCGCTAAAGTCTCTTAACGTACGCCGAGGTAGCTTACGTGCTGCTCTATTTTGCCGGTCCGCGCTACGCGTAGGCCCTCTTCGAATGCCTGCTCGAGGAGGTCGGGGCCGGTGTCGCGGCCGCCGAGGCCGTATATATAATTTATAACCGGCGGCCTTTCGGGGACCTCGTAGAGCGCGCTCCGCAACTCCATGAAAGTCGGCGAGCCGAACGCGCCGAATGACGCGACGCGGTCGCACACCACGACGCACTTCGTCTTGCCGAGGGCGTCAGCGACCTCGGCGTGGGGGAACGGGCGGAAGTTCCTAAGCTTCATCAAGCCGACGGATTTACCCTGGTCCCGCAGGACGTCCACGACGTAGCGCGCCGTCCCGGCGGTGGACCCGAGCGCCACCATTATGACGTCCGCGTCGTCGGCGCGGTAAGTTTCTACCGGGCCGTAGTGACGGCCGGAGAGCTTTTCGTACTCGGTCGCGGCGGCGGCGAGCGCTGCTGGCGCGTGTTCCATACCCTCGATTTCCTGGCGCTTGTGCTCGAAGTAATAATCGTGAAAATCCAGTGGCCCCACGGTGAAGGGTTTTTCGTCCAGAAGCATGGCGTACGCCGGTTTATACGGCCCGACGTAGTCCTTGACGGCGTCGTCGGGGAGCGTCTCTACGACTTCCATGGTATGGCTGATGATAAAGCCGTCGTACATAATCATTGCCGGCAAGAGGACGTCGTGGTTCTCCGCGGCCTTTATCCCTATAAGCCAAAGGTCGTATGCCTCTTGCGAGTTTTCGGCGTACATCTGGATCCATCCCGCGTCCCGGGCGCCCATGGAATCGGAGTGGTCGCAGTGGATGTTTATGGGGCCGGAGAGGGCGCGGTTGACGACGGCCATAGTAATGGGCAGGCGGAGGGAAGCGGCGATGTAGAGCACTTCCCACATCAACGCGAAGCCGTTGGCGGAAGTGGCCGTCATCGTACGGGCACCTGCGGCCGCGGCGCCGATGCAGGCGCTCATGGCGGAGTGTTCGCTCTCGACCGTTATGAGCGCGGTATCCACGTCGCCGTCGTGTACGTACTGGGCGAACGTTTGCATCAGCTCGGTTTGGGGCGTGATGGGGTACGCGGCCACGACGTCCGGGTTGACCTGTTTCATGGCGTACGCGCCGGCGTCGTTGCCGGTGAGCGGCATTTTTATTTGCGAGACTGATGTTTTAACCATGGTGGTCTCCTATTTCTCTTCGTCTAATACCATCTCGATGGCTTTTTTCGGACACTCGGCGGCGCAAATGCCGCATCCTTTACAGTGAACGTAATCGAAGCCGACTATTTTCTCGTCCTCGACCAGGACCGACGTATCCGGGCAAAATATCCAACAAATAAGGCAATTGTTGCACGCCTCTTGATCCAAGACCGGTTTGAACGTCCGCCACGAACCGGTTTCGTACTCGTCGGCGTTGCCGGCCTCCGTTATCAACCCGCCCAGCGGGATATCTTTCCAGCCTTTCTTTTTTTCCATTTTTACGTTGCCTCCGTTTTAACCGGCGGCGCCGCGCACCTCGTCGTACGCCCTCTTTACCGCGGCGACGTTGTCGGCCACGACCTTCTCGGATTTCGCGCCGAACTTCTTCTCGAAGGTTTGGTTGATCCAGGGCAATTCGACCAGGCCGACGACTTTTACCAAGGCGCCCATCATCGGCGAGTTGGGCATGTCGCGACCCATCGTCTCGAGCGAGATCTTCTTGGCGTCCACGACGAACACTTGCCCTGCGTCTACGCCCAATTTAGCGGCGAGCTCGGCCGGGTCGTGGGAAGAATTTACCAGGACTTTGCCGCCTTTTTTCAAACCCTCCGTTACGGCAACGGTCCCCAGGAGGGTGGGGTCCAATACCACCACTACGTCCGGGTCCGTAATGAAGTTGTGGAGGTGGATAGGATTATCGCTGAGGCGAGTGAAGCCCTGTATCGGTGCGCCCGAGCGTTCGGGGCCGTAATCGGAACAACCTTGGACGTGTTTTCCGCCCTCGAATGCCGCCTCGGCGAACAACATTGCCGCGGTTTTAACGCCCTGGCCGCCGCGGCCGTGCCACCGGATTTCGAGGATTTTATTCGGCAATTCTTATCACCTCGCGACGTTTACGCCTCGTATTCGGCGCGCCCGAGAGGGAGCGGAGGTGACCGGTATATCCGCTCGGCCTTCCGACAACGCCGCCGATAGACTTGAGTAACCGTAAAAGGTTTAGTTTGGGGGGTAGTTTACACCACTATCTAACAAATTAACTTAATTCACCCTCTTTCACTCTTAAGAAATTATAACATAAAGTCGGCTTAGGTGGGAAATGTTTTCACTATGGTTCGCCGGAAATCCGCGAACCAGAAGCGTTACGGCGCTACCCGCCTTTTTACTTGATTATTTACGGTGAAACGCTTATATTAAGGCCGTTACGAATAGATGAGGTGTTGATATGAAATTGTCTGTACGTATTTTATTGGTGGCCGCAGTGTCGTTGGCGTTAACGGGCGTACCCGCTTCGGCGCGCTTCGGCAAGATAGTAGCATCCTTCGCCTCTCCCGCGCCGAAACCGATCGCTCTTACATGGGCGGACGGCAACATTTACTGCTTTTCCCAGACGTCGCCCTACCTCATTTGGAAGGTAGCCCCCGGCAGCGGTAAGGTCCTCGGGTCTTTCAGGTTCGCGAAGACCGGCGCCGATACCGCCGGCCTGGCCCACGACGGTAGATACTTCTGGGCCGGCAACACCGCGACCAACTATATTTACCGTTTTGAGTGGGGTGGCCGCGTGGCCTCCTCTTTTAAGGTCAACTGGAACTTCGGCCGGGGCCTCGCGTGGTCCGGCTTCCATCTTTGGGGAACGGAAATCGGCACGAAGTGGTCGCACGGGTACTACCAAATACGCGTCGACGGCAGAGTAATAAAGTCGTACACGTCTTTCTACGAAATCTATGACCTCGCCCATGACGGATTAAATCTTTGGACCGGCGAGTACGACGACGTTTCGAAAACGTATCGCGTCATCGGCTTCGAGCCGTCAAAGGGTACGGTGGTCGGGACGTTCGCGGCGCCGGCCGACGAGCCTTGGGGGGCGACGTACGACGGCCGGTACTTGTGGCTCAGCACCTTACCTGATAACGGTCGTCTGTGGAAAGTCGATATCCGAGGCGTCGGCGTTGAGCCCCAGTCGTTAGGCCGCATCAAGACGTTGTTCCGATAACCGACGGGCGAAACGACAAAGCCGGGCGGCGAAGCCCGGCTCTTTTTTTTGCGTCGGCGTGGCTCGAGCCTCTCATTTTTCGATTTCTTGCCGCCCGGCGATAGCCTTCGCCAGCGTGACTTCGTCTGCGAAGTCGAGGTCGCCGCCGACGGGCAAGCCCCGCGCGATGCGCGTAACTTTAACCTCCAGCGGGGATAGTAACTTGGCGATGTAATACGCGGTAGTATCGCCCTCGACGTCGGGGTCGGTCGCGACTATTACCTCGACGGCTTGGTGGGTTTGCGTTCGGTTCACGAGTTCCGCCATCCGCAATTGGTCGGGGCCGATACCTTCCAGCGGCGATATGACGCCCATAAGGACGTGATAGACGCCGTTGAATTCGCCGGTGCGCTCGACGAGGGTAATGTCGGCCGGTTCCTCCACGACGCAGATAAGGCGGCGGTTGCGCGTATCGTCGGCGCATACGCCGCACCGCTCCTCTTCGGTCAGATTACCGCATTCCCGGCACGGCCTTACGTGTTGTTTTACTTCGTTGAGTAGTCGCGCCAGGTTTTCGACGTACCCGTCGGGGGCTTTTAAGAGAAAAAAAGTAAACCGTTGGGCGGTTTTACGCCCGACGCCCGGCATCTTGGTTAGCTCGTTAACGAGTCTATCGATTAATTTACTCTGCCGCGCCATGAAAACCACTCGCGTTCCAAGTTGCCACCGTGCACCATATTAGTATAGCGCACACTATAAGTAAAGGGTGGCCGCAAGGCCACCCTTATTTCTCATTTCTCCGCGTAGATTGGCGTTAAGCGGCGGGTTGCCCTGGTTCGGAAGGCGGCGTCGGCGCCGGCCCCGCGGGTTTCTTCTTCTTTTTAGTCAGCAGGACGATGATTACGATGATGATTACGATTATTATTATAACGCAGAGGATGATACCTATGATAACTGCGACATTGCCGCCGCCGCCAGTCGCGGCCGCCTTGTAGGTCGCCGTCATTTCGGTGTCGGCATTGACGAGTTTGTCGAGGGTGTATTCCCATTTAACGGTATTTTCGGTAACCGTACCGTTAGTCTCGACTACTTCGCCGGGCGCGTTCAGAAGGTACGTGAATTTGTAGTCGGAAAGCTGCGACGGGTCTTCGACTTCCATCTTGAGTTGGACGAGTTGCTTGAAGACCTGCGTGTCGCCGGCCGCGTCGAGAGAGAACGTTTGTTTTAGTTTATCGCCCTCGAGGGCGAAAATGCCGTAGCCGTTGAGGTCCGTAACGTTTTTGAAGTCGATGTAGTAAGTAGCCTCAGGGACGCCCGCGTCCGTTTCGCTTATAACGATGTCACGGACCGTGACGGCCGAGCCCTCGTATTCCGCCGTAATTTCTTCCTCGGTGAACGAGAGCTTGGGCGCGCCGCTCATATCGAGGCTGCCTTCTCCCTCTTCTTCGCCGGTGCTTCCGCCCGTCCGGTCGTACCTTACCTTTACCGTCCCCGAGCCGTCGGGGGTCAGCGTGAGTTCCTGGTCGTAATTGATGCAACCGGCTACTACGACCAAGGCGACGGCGAGGGCCGCGAGACCCAGCATTTTTGAGCGCATAAATTTCTCCTCCTAATATGAAAACGTGTTGAAGCGGTAGTATACCGCAAATACGCCTTCGGCCCGCTATCGAGCCGTGGCGCTTTCCGATTGCCGGCATTCTAACAACGGACGTCTCCCCTGTCAACCGCAATTTCCGTCCGTGCCGGGCGTCACTCCTTTTGCGACTTGGCCGTCATTATTATTTCCTCTTCGTTAGCGAACTCGAAGAGCGGCCATTCCCACGTTACCGTCCGGCCGTCGTCGCCTACGGTCCCGCCGGTGTTGACGACCCGGCCCGGCATGACCACCGTGTACGTGAACGTGTAACCCTCGAAAAGGGTGCGCGCGAGCTCCTCGCTTTCCTCCGTAGATTCCTCTTGTTCTTCTTTGCGGTCGTTGTGGATAACCTGCTTGAATGAGAATTCGTCGCCGTTCTTTTGAAACGTTAATTTCTGATTTTTGAAGGCGCCGTGACCGTTGAGCCTTTCGACTTTGTCGAACGAGAGGACGAGGTGGGTGTGTTCACGGCGTTCTTCTCCCTCGCCCTCGAGCTCGGTCCAGTTTTCCTCGATCATAACGCCCTCCAAGTCGGCGAAAGCCGGCCCCAATTCTTCGCTGATCTCGGGTTGAGCGTTTTCCTCCGCTTCCTGGTCTTCTTCTTCGTCGCCGGCGAAGTAGTCGACCCACGCGTCTAATACTATGCGGCCGGAGCCGTCGCTTTCGAAGGCGGTGTGCTGCTCGTACGATATGCATCCTGTGACGAAGATTAGTGCGCCGCATAGCGTTGCGGCCGTTATGAGACGACGCATATTAACCTCTCTTTTTAGAATTACGCTTCTTCCAAAGCTTGAGCTAAATCGGCGGTAACGTCTTCCGCGTCTTCCAATCCCGCCGATATCCTTATAAAGCCGGGCGTCATGCCGGCGCCGGCGGCTCGCTCCGCTTCGAAGACGTCGTGGGTTACGCCCGGAGGATGCTGTACTAACGTGAGCGCGCCGCCGAAGGGGAAGGCGAATGACGCCGTTTGATAGATGGGGACCGATAGCGCGCCCGTATCGCCGTCTACGGGGGCCGTACCCCGCACAGCGCGGGTATGGAACTTTGGCCGCTTCATTAGTAATGGAATTGTTTGGCGTCGGCGTCGGGAATGTGTACGGTGGGATTATAGACTTACGCGGAGAGTGATGTCAAGCATATTGTCCTCGGGGGGAGGCGAAGTCACGGATGATAGCGGGCAAGTATTTGCCCGAAAGTCGTACCGGCGATTCAACCGCCGCCGCCGCAATCGAGGGTGCGCTCCCGCCACTTGTAGAGATACCACTTCTGCGCCGGCTCCCTGGTAGACTCGTAGTCGCACATGCCGTCTTCCAGGGTGTATCCGTTGATCGCGTCAAGCATGACTACGATCTCCAAGGCGACGTCGTCGGCGAAATGCGAGGTTTCGCTCCGCGCCGGCGTTCTTATCCCGCGCCAGTGGTTGGTTAATAAGATATTGTAGGTTTCCGCAAACAAGTTACCGGCCGCCGTTAGGAATTCCTCCCGCGTCCACGACGTCGGGATAGTGTAGCCGTCGACTTTTTTGCCTGTGTCGTAAACGTCGAAGTAGAACACGAAGTCGTCGGCGAGGCAGTTGCTCAAAAGATTAACGTCGCCGCGGTTGAAGGCGAGCTCGACGTTGGCGAGGACGTACTTGGGCTCGGTCGCGTCGTACGGCCCGCGTTCGGCCGGCGTTACTTCCTCGTCGCTGCAAGCGGCCGTACCTAAAACCCCCAAAAAGAGCGTCGGTAGGAGAAAGCGCGCTAATAACTCCTTTTTCGTTTTCATGATTCTATCACCGCCGTATTAGTGATGCCGCTGCCGGTCCCGTTACGGATTTCTGGGCCGCGTTTAATTATACCCGGGGCGTTACGGCGTCTCGGGGCAGCGCCAGCTCGAGCTCCAGGCGGTGGCCCAGCGCCAGCAGCCTTTCCTCGTCCCAAGGCCGCGCCATAACGTGTATCGCTACCGGCAGCCCTTCCTCGTCGAAGCCACAGGGCATGGAGAGGGCGGGGAGGCCGACCAGGTTCGCCAGGCCCGTGAAGATATCGGCCAAGTACATTAGCTGGGGGTCGAGGTTGCGCGTATTCAGCTTGAAAGCCGTAAACGGCGACACCGGG
>JAZGGY010000312.1:0-3000 GCA_036480675.1 bacterium
GCGGCCGAGGTCCGTATGCGTTATTCCAACGGCAACTACAACGCTTCGACTGGGTTCGGCGGGACGTACCACCCGGGGACCGTTTTCAAACCTACTTCCGGCCAGTACCCGGTCTTTTTGAAGACAGGCTATTTCGGTTTCGGTACCGCTAACGTAGTCGTCCAGGTTAAGGTATGGAGCACTACCGGTAATACGCCCGGCTCGTTAATTGCTACTTTCCCGGTGACGACCAAGCGTTGGGCTACCTGGACCGACGTTGACCTCAGCACCGCCAGCATCGTCATCAGCTCGGCTAATTTCTTCCTCAGCACGAATAACCCGCAGATGGGGCCGCTCGGTTCGTCTTTCCGCGGCTCGGGTATCCCTGGGAATTACCAAGGGTACCATTATTGGTCCGCGAACGATACTTCTTGGCTAAGTTGGACAACGACCGACTGGGCCATCGAGTGTACGGTGGAGACTAATTATTCCGGCTCCGGCATCGCGCCCGCCAGCCTGGGCCGCGTAAAGGCGCTCTACAGATAGTATAGCCAGCATACCCTAACTAAAGCCGGCCTCGAGGGCCGGCTTTTTTATCGCGTCGACTCGTATCGTGTTTAAGGCCCCGCGCCCGTTATGGCGGCGAGGCGCCGGCGAGCTTCGGCGTTGCCGGGAGCGAACTGGAGGCCCCGGCGGTAGGCCGCGGCCGCGGCGGCGGAGTTGCCCCGCGCCTCGTACACCAATCCCATGTTGAAGTACGCGTTCGCGTAACCGGGGTTGAGCGCCGCCGCTCGCTCGAGCGTGCGGAGCGCGCCGTCCAAATCGCGCCGCGCCAGTAGGACGATGCCGTAGTTGACCAGCGCCGGCACGTTGTCCGGGTCGCGCGCCAGCGCGCCGGCTATGAAGCGCTCGGCCTCCGCGTACCGATTTTGGTACAAGAGTAGCGTGCCGTAGCTGTTCAACGTATCCGGGTTGTCGGGAGTAAGTTTGAGCGCCTGGTCCAGCGCGCGCTCGGCGGCGGGTACGTTATTCAATCTTATATAGGCCAGGCCCAGGTTGTTCCAAGAGAAAGCGTCCTCCGGCGCGGCGGCGACGGCCTTCTCGTACGCTTTGGCCGCGGCGCGGTCGTCCCCCAACGACGCGTAAGCGCCGCCGAGATGATGGTAGGAGTACGCGTCGGATATCTTGACGTTGGCGGGGGGCGGCCAATAGGCCGCGACGTAGCCGGCGATTACTATCGCCGCGCCGACGGCGATCTTCCACTTCGTCCGGCTCCGGGCCGCCTCGACGAGGCCCACGGCCGCCGCCGCGGCGAAGACCGCCAGCAGCGGGAAGGCCGGGAACCGGTACCGCCCCGTTACGAAGAATAGCGTGGCGAGGGAGCCGAGGTATACGACGGCCAACGCCAGCGTAGGCCGGAACTTGCGCCGCGGCACCGCCAGTACGGCGCCCGCCAGCGCCCACGGGAATATTATGCCCCACGTGAAGGGCAGGATTTTCAAAATCCCGCTCCGCGGCCTGAAGAAGTTGAAGTCCATGTGGTTCGGGATCTCGTACGCGCCGGCGACGAGGCGGAGGCGCCGGCCTACTTTCGTCAAATAATCCCCCGGCTGCGTGACGACGTACGTCGCGGCCTCGAGGGTGAAGAACGCCGACACCTCGGAGGGTTTTAGCGGCCGGCCCAGCTTCTCCTCGGCGTACGCGGTGGACGACGCCTCCAGGTGCGCGGGCCAGGGCCCGGGCGCTTTGAACGTCCCGTTGGCCTGGGGGTTGTTGCCGATGAAGAGGTTGACGCCGCCGTTGGAGGAGATGAGGACGACGTCGCGGCCCACGACGTAGTTGCGGACGGCGCAGGGGGCGACCACCACCGCCGCGGCGGCGACGAGCGCGGCGACGTACTTGCCCCGGGCGAGGCGGGACGTTCCCTCCGCCAGGAACCATATGACCAGCGCCGCCGGCAGCAGGAGCAGCAGGTAGCTGGGCCGGGCCAGCGCGCCCAGGGATATCAACGCGCCCGCGGCGGCCGCGCGGCGCAGCGACCAACGCGTGGTCGACGCCAGCAGCGCCACTCCCGCGAGGACCGCCGGCAATAAAAAATCCATAAGGAGCTCGCCGTCGTAGAAGACGGCCGCGGGCGATAGCGCGTAGATGAGGCCGGCGACGACGCCGGCGGCCGTTCCGGCCAGCCGCTTGCCGAGCAGGAAGACAAGCGCCGCGGTCGCGACGGATACCAGCAGCTGGAGGAGCGCCACGGCCCGGAAGTCGGCGAAGCCCCCCCGCGTGACGGCCTTGACGGCGGCGATGAAGTACGGGTACGCCGGGCTGGAGTGGAAGTAGACGTCGCGGCCCGGGAGCTCGCCGGCGAGGATGGCCTGCGCCTGGCGGGCGTATTCCACCGTGTCGCCGGTCGCGGCGTAAAAGAGTGGGAAGTCGCGTATCCCGGCGAAGTAGAGCAGCCGGACGGCGAGCGCGGCCGCGACCACCGCGGCCAGGGGCAGGTATCGACGCAACGCGATTTTCACCACGGCGTCGAGTATAAAATATTAAGCCGCCGGTAACAACCCGCGCCGCAAATAAAAAAAACCGGCTTGCGCCGGTTTTTTTGGGGGCCGGTTGCGCCCTCTACTTTTTTTCGTCCTTTAATATCTCGCCGCGGCTCTTTACGACCTCGTCGATGATGCCGTACGCGACGGCCTCCTCCGGCGTCATGAAGTTGTCGCGGTCGGTGTCGCGCTCGACGGTGGCGAGGTCCTGGCCCGTATGTTCGGCGAGAACCTGGTTGAGCAGGTGTTTGAGCCGCAGAATTTCTTTAGCTTGAATGTCGATGTCCGAGGCCTGGCCCTTGAAGCCTCCGGCGAGCTGGTGCAACAGAATGGTCGAGTTGGGAAGCGCGTAGCGTTTGCCCTTCGCGCCGGCGGCGAGGATGACCGCGGCCATGCTGGCGGCCATACCCAGGCAGTACGTCGCGACGTCGGGGCGGATGAACTGCATCGTGTCGTAGATGGCGAAGCCCGCCGAGAC
>JAZGGY010000313.1:0-14738 GCA_036480675.1 bacterium
GGCCGGCATGCGTCGCGAGCGCGCGCTTTAAAAAAGCGAAGTCGGCGTCGCCCGCCATTTCCCAATACCATACCGACGGCGGCCGCGCCAGAGCTTTCACGTGGAACCACGTCTCCCCCCGCCCGGGCGCGGCCGCCAATTTGAAAAAGCGGTCGCCCGGCTCCCGCACCGCGGCGCGCACAACGGCCTCGCCGGCGCCCGGCGTGGGTTTGAATTTAAAAACCGCCTCTCCCCCACCCTCTTCCGCCACGGTCACCGAGGCCGTCTCCCCCGCCTCGAGCGTCGAATAATACCGTACGCGCACGTCGAAAGCGGTCCCGGGTAATACGGCCGCCGGCGCCTCGACGTCTGTAACGAATAACGAGTTTGCCGGCGGCTCGTCGGCCAGCGACGCCGTTAAGCAAGGGGGCAAACCTTCGGCCGCCGGCGCCGCGTCCCAAACGCCGTCGCTCAATACCACCGCCGCGGTCAACCCCTCCTCGCCGTAACGCGCGGCCAACTCGCGCAGGGCCCGGGCGGCGTCGGTCCGGCCGCGCGCACCCGCCCGCAGCGCTTTTTCGTCCGGTACCGCCGCGCCCCAGGGCCGCCGGCGGGTCGCGAAGTCGTACACGTCGTACCGGCCGCCGGCCTCGTCGACGGCCCGCGCCACGGCCTTGGCTGTGACCACCGCTCCCTCCAACCTCGTTCCGCGGGCCGCGTCGAAGTCCATCGACGCCGACGAATCCACGAGTATCGCCACCGGCGGCGCCGCGGATTCCGTAAAGACCGCCGTCCGGCGCGGCCCGAGTACGAATAGTAAAAGAGCCAATATCGCGCCCAGTCGGAGCAGGAAAAAAACGGCCGCGCGGGCCTTTCCCGCGACGCGATATACGCGCCACAGGCCTACGAACGCCGCCGCGGCGGCCAGTACCGCGGCCACGCCCGCCAGCCACCAATACGGCAAAGGCTCAAATATTACAGTCATAATGTGCCGCGCGCGTTTGCGGCGCGAGCCATTTTCTATTATAATATTATGATATAGACACGCCAAACGAATTCGAACCGGAACCGCGGCGCGAGAGCGAGCGGCTGTACGCCGCGGGGCGTTGGCGCACGGGCGACGCGCTACCGCCCAAGCACGCCCTCGGGCCGCTGGGCTGGCTGGTGTGGCGTCACTTCCGCTGCTTCGCCGGCCGCCGCGAGTACCAACGGCTGGCCGACCTGGGCGGCGGCGAGGGGTACTTCGCGGCCCTCTTCGGCGGCGCCCGACACAAGGTGGTCGTGGACGCCGTCGCGCCGGCGCTGGCGGTCGCGAAAAGCCGCGGCCTCGCCGTCGTACAGGGAGACGTGCGACGCGTCCCGCTGGTAGACGGCGGATGCGACCTGATATTTCTATCGGACGTGCTCGAGCACGTGCCGCCGTCCGACGTCGGCGTAGTCCTCGAAGAGGCGGCGCGAGTGATGAAAGCCGGTGGCGCGTTGTTGGTGAATACGTCGTGTTACGGCTTATACCTCCGGCGCTGGCTTCGGCGCGCGCCGGGGGGAGGGCGCCTCGACCTGGACGACGTCGACGACGGCCACCTGAGCCGGTTGACGCGGCTCGAGCTGGAAGCGGCGATCAAGGCCACGGGCCTAAAAATTAAAAAGCGGTTGTATTTCAAACATTTTTTCCAACCGCTTACGGCGCTGCCCGTGCGGGCCCTGGTCGGCGGCGACGGCGAAACGGCGAAAGAGGAAACGCTCGGCGGCGGCTTCGGCCGAGCGCTGAACGCCGTACGCATCTTCGTCGCCGGTTGGGATGCGTTGTTCTTCGGGTGGATCCCGGGCGGCGCGGTAATATACAAACTGGAAAAATGAACGGTCGAGTCAAAGCGCTTTTCCTGGTGCCGCCGCTGGCGGCGGGCGACTTCGCGACGCAGACCGACGCCGTGCTCGCGCGCTGCGCGGGGATATTCACCAAGACGGACTACGTCATCCCGCCGCTGGGCCTGGCGTACTGCGCCGCCGCGGTTGAGGAGTGGGCCGGCGCCGACGTCGACCTCGTTGACGCGGTCGCGGGAAAAAAGGGCGTCGACGAAATTTTAAAACTCGTAGCCGACGAAAGGCCGGACCTGATCTATGTCGCCGCGGGTACGTCTACGCTGGCGCGCGACCTGGCCTTCCTGGCCCGGGCGAAGGAAGCTTCGCCGAAGACGAAGGCCGCGGTAATGGGAACGCACGTCAGCGCCCGACGCGACGACGGCTTCGCCGCGCCGGGGGCGGACTTCGTCGTCCGGGGCGAGCCGGAGGCGACGTGCGCCGAGCTCGCGCGCGCCGTCCGGGGCGAAGTGCCGTACGACGGGGTCGCGGGTTTGAGCTGGCGCGAAGACGGCCGCGTCATCCACAACCCGAGCAGGGACCTCATCCCCGACCTCGACGAGCTGCCCCACCCCGCGCGGCGTTTCTTCCGGGAGTACAGTTACGAGCCGCCGTTTATGCGCTACGGCCGCTTCGACATCGTCATCACGTCGCGCGGGTGCCCCTACCCCTGCAACTACTGTTCCACCGGCGCGTACTACGGCCGCAAGATTCGGTTCCGCTCCAACGGCGACGTGCTGGCGGAACTGCGCGAGATGGTGGAAGAGGAGGGCGTCCGCCAGGTGGGATTCTGGGACGACACCTTCACCATCGGCAAGCGACGGGTCCTGGAGCTGTGCGAGCTCATCGAGGACTCCGGCCTCGCTTTCTCGTGGATTTGCATGTCGCGCGTGGACACGGTAGACGACGAGATGCTGGCGGCGCTCAAGCGGGCGGGGTGCTACCTCGTCATCTACGGCGTAGAATCCGGGTCGCAGCGCGTGCTCGAGCGCATGGGAAAGAAGACGACGGTGGAACAGGCCCGGCGGGCTTTCGAGGCCACGACGCGCGCCGGCCTGGAGGCCGCGGCCTTCTTCATGTTCGGCAACCTGGGCGAGCGCGAAGAGGACATGCGGGCGACGATCCGCCTGGCGAAGGAACTGGACGCCTCTTTCGCCTCGTTCAACGTCGCGACGCCGTATCCGGGTACGCTGTTCTACGAGCAAGTCAAGGAGGAGTTGGGCGACGACTTCGACCGCTACGACGCCCGGCGCTCGGTATACGGCGACGAGGCGCTGCTGGAACGTTACATAAATAAAGCTTACCGCGAATTTTACCTGCGTCCCGGGTACGTGTGGCGGCGTCTGCGCCGCGTACGCTCCTGGGGGGATTTCGGCCGGGCCGCCAAGGCCGGCCTGGACGTGCTGGGACGCTACGTCTTGGGGAGAAGCTGATGGCCAACGAGAACGGCGAACTCGGCGAACAACACTGGTGCGAGAGACCCGCGTGCGCCCAGGCGGATTGCACGGCGCCGGCGCTAAGCTTCGCGCGTCACTGCTGGAAGCATTTACCGGATGAGGCGGCGTACCTGGAGGAGATACGGCGCCGGGCCTCGTCGCTGCACGGCTTCGCGGGCCTTAACCTGGAATCGGTGAAGTTAAAAGACATCGCCGGGCCGCGCACCAACTTCGCGGGCGCCAATTTGAAGGGCGGCGACTTCGCCGGCGGCGACTTCGCGAACGCCGACTTCGCGGACGCCGAACTGGAGGGGGCGTCGTTCCGCGGCGCGACGCTAACCCACGCCCGCTTCACGAACGCGGACCTCTCCTTCGCCAACCTCCGCGGCGCGGACCTTACCCACGCCGAATTCCACTACGCGACGTTCCCCCACGGCGACCTCTCGGGGGCGAAACTCGCGCGGGCGCGCTTCGACGAGGCGGACCTCACCGGCACCACCCTCAGCAACGCCGACCTGCAGGGCGCGAGTTTCCGGCGCGTTACCTTCGTGCGGGCGGACTTCTCCGGCGCGGCGTTCGCCGGAACTCGCTTCGACAACTGCGACTTCGCCGCCGCGGACCTGCGCCGCGCCGACCTCTACGGCGCCCTCTTCCCCGATACCGACCTGGGGCGCGCCGTCCTGCCCGACAAGCTTCAAACCGAGAACGACCGCCGCGGAAAGTACGGCGAAGCGGCCCAGGTTTACGCCGAGCTCAAACTTAACTTTCGCCACTTCGGCCGGTTCGGCCTGGCCGAAACCGCGCTCTACCGCGAAATGGTGGCCGGGCGTCTGGCGCGTCTCGAGGGCCGAAAAACGTGGCGGCCTTTCGCGCTGCTACG
The DNA here is from genome assembly GCA_036480675.1 of bacterium. GTDB lineage: Bacteria > RBG-13-66-14 > B26-G2 > WVWN01 > WVWN01 > WVWN01. The sequence goes on from JAZGGY010000313.1 coordinate 4,153, forward strand.
CAACGCGCTGGAATACATCTTCCTGGACCTCTACACCGGCTACGGGACGAAACCTTGGCGCATCGCGTCCGCGCTCGTGTTGAGTTGGCTCGGCTTCTCGGTTTACTATTACCTGTTGCCGTATTTCGGTGGCATAGGCTTCGGCCTGACGAGTTACATTGACCCCGGCGGAGGCGTGGGACCGTTGGTAGACCTTAGCTGGCACAGCTTTCAAAGATGCCTTTACTTCTCGTTCGTAACGCTGACCAAGCTGGGCTTCACGGCGTACGAGCCGTACGGGTGGGCGAAGGTGGCGGCGGGCCTGGAGAGCTCCCTCGCCATCGTCTCGTACCCGGTATTGCTCGTCACCATCGCCAGAAAGATCTGGCGTTAGCGACGCGACGACGTACGCGGGCCGCCCCGGCCAAGGCGGTAGGAAGCGTCGCCCTGTGTTATAATTGAAAGTAAGTCGGTAAAAAATGAAAGTCGCGATGGTATTTCCGCCCTGGACGCCGAAGGAGGTCTTCACCGGCAACTTCGGCCTCTTCGTCGGCGGCCGGTGGCACCCGCTCGGGATATTGTCCGTGGCTGCGGCCCTCCGCGAGGCGGGGCACGACGTCCGCGTCTTCGACGGCGGCCTGATGGCCGAAGACGAGATGATGTCGCGTTTGAAGGCGTTCGGCCCGGGCATGGTGGGGATGTACCTGACGACGTTCTCGTGGGAAGCCATGAACTCGCTCGCGGCGCGCATACATCGCGAGATGCCCGGCGTCCACGTCGCCGTAGGCGGGCCGCTGGCCAGCGGGTGGAAGGACCGCGTTCTCCGCGAGTCGCCCCACCCCGACAGCGTCACCGTCGGGGAGGGCGAGATAACGGCGGACGTTCTGGCCCGGACGCTCGAGGCCGGCGGCGAGCTGGCCGAAGTGGAAGGCATCGCGTACCGCGACGACGGTAGAATCCGCCTTAACCCGCCGCGGCCGCCCATCGCCGACATCAACGTTCTACCGTTTCCGGCGCGCGACCTCGTCGACCTCGAGCGCTACACGCCGCCCCTCGGGACGTACCAGCGGCTGCCGGCGCTCTACATCTACGCCTCGCGCGGCTGCAACGGCAAGTGCATCTTCTGTTGGCAGCTCAACGCCGAGGGCGAGTGGCGCGCGCGCAGCGCCGAGAAAGTCCTGGCCGAAATCGACCACGTCTACGAGACGTATAAAATAAAAGAGATCCGCTTCTTCGACGACAACCTGGTCTACGACCGCGACCGCACCCACGCCATCCTGGACGGCATCATCGAGCGCGACTACGACCTCACCTTCTACGGCGCCGCCCGCGTCGACAACGTCGACCCGGAAATCCTCCACAAGATGAAAAAGGCCAAGTTCTGGGGGATCATGTTAGGCATCGAATCGGGCGTGCAAAAATGCCTCGACGCCATGGACAAGGGCGTAACCGTCGAGCAGAACCGGCGCGCGGTGGCGTGGGCCCACGAGGCGGGCCTTAAAACCGTAACGCCGTTTATTTTCGGCATCCCCGGCGAGACCTTCGAGGACGGCCTGAAGTCGATACAGTTCGCCGTCGACATAGACACCGACGTCGTAAATTTCCACGCCATGTCGCCCTTCCCCGGCGCGGAGCTCTACGAGAACGTAGAGAAATACGGCGCGGTCGCGACCGACAACGTCCTCGACTACACCTTCGAGGGGTGCGCCTTCGTGCCCTACACCATGACGCGGGAAGAGATTCAGCAGCTCCGGGCGCTGGCGTTCCGCCGCTTCTACCGCCGGCCGCGGTATATCTGGAAGCGCCTCAAGGGTATGAGAAGCTGGACCGACGTCAAAGTACTGCTTGCCGGCGGCCTCGCGTTCCTTCTGACCATGCTCTTCCGCAAAGAGTTCACGCCCCACGGCGCGCAGGTTTAAGGCGCTACCGGCGGCGCACCCGCGAGCCGTTTTTAACATAGAGAAGCTCAACGTCGGAGGGCCCCGAACGTCAAACGCGTACGCCTCATAGTCGCGCTATCCCTCCTGGCGGCCGCCGTCGCCGGCGCCGCCACCCTCAAATACAAAGTAACGCTGTCCCCCCAAAATGCGCGCGAGTTCCTGGGCGCTTTGGTCCTCGCGCTCTTCTTCGTCGCCGACGACAAGCTGACGTGGCGCGAGGACGACGCCGGCCGCGTCGCCGTCGAAAACGCCGGCAAGTGCCTGATGAAGGTCGACCCGCCGGCCAACCGGGTATTCTTCCTCTCGTTGTTCGAAAGGAAGTTCGTTGCCGTCGAGAAAGAGCGGGCGGACAAGGTGCTCGCGCTAACGGCGTTTATCCAAAGGCCGCCCGCCAAGGGCGACGAGATCGCCTTAGACTACCCGCTGCGGGGGAAGTCGTACAGGATCGAGGCCGCCGCCGCGAGCCGCGGCAAGTTGACGCTACCCTCCTGCCCGGAAAAAGCGCTCCTTTGCAGCCGCGTCGACGGCCTTATAACCGGCTGGGGCGACGACAAAAAGACGACCATCTACGCGTACGTGGGCACGGAGGGCGAGCTGGCGGGCAAAATACTCAAGCTCTCGTTCAAGTTCACGGACTGGCCGCGCGTAACGCTTATGCTGAGCGGCATAGAATAAAAGGCGGCCCGGGCGGGCCGCCTTTACATTCCGAAACTACCGAACTACTCTTCCGCTTCGCCGACGGGCGCTTCGGGCGTCGAGGGCGGGGCCTCTCCCGGTGGCGTGGGCGTAGTTACTACTATTACAGGGTTGACGAGGTACTTGCGGGCCGCGGCCGTAATATCGTCCGCCGTCACCGCCAGGACGCGCTCGTCGAAATCCTCGGGCCAATCGTACCCCAACCCCACGAGCTCGTAGCGCGCGGCCACGCCCGCGACGTCGGCGTTGGACTGGTTGTTGTAGAGGGCGTTCATGGTGAGCCAGTTCTCCCGGGCGAGCCCGAGCTCCTCGGCCGTTATGGGCTCCGCCTTTATCTTGGCGACCTCCTCTTCGACGGCCGCCAGCACCTCCTCGGCGCGCTCCGGCGACGTGGCCGCGAATATGGCGAAGAACCCCGGGTCTTCTGCGGAGACGTTGTAAGCGTGAACGACGTAGACGTAGCCGGCGTCCCGCAGTCGCTCGTGCAGCCGGCCGCCCGGCAGGTACACTCCCGAAATGGCCGCGTCGAGAAGGCGAAGCGGAAATTCGTCGACGTCGCCGTACGTAACGCCGCGATACCCTCTGTATATTACGGCCTGCTCTTTGTCGGTCGTCTCGAAGACTAACTCCCGGTCCGCCGGCGGCGGGTCCGCCGGGACTACCGGCGGCGGCGACTCGAGCGGCCGCCATCGGCCGAGCTTCTTCTCGACGACGCGCGCCACTTCGGCCGGGTCGACGTCCCCCACCACCGCCACGACGACGTTGGCCGGCGTTACGTACTTCTTATAATACGCCAGCGCGTCCCCGTCGGCGAGCCGCGCCACCGAGTCAACAGTGCCGGTGGTGCGGTAGCGGTACGGGTGCTTGGGGTAGAGGCGGGCACGCATCATCTTCTCGGCCTCCAACTCCCAGTCGTCGTCCTCGCTCTGGACCTGGGCCAGCAGTCGGTCCTGCTCGCGGCCGAACTCCACCGCGGGTATGGTGGAATTCGCCAGGCAGTCGGCGAAGACGTCGAACGCCTTCCCGAAATCGGCCGCCAGGCAGGACACGGAAAGGCCCAGGTAGTCGAGCGCGGCCCTCGAGCTTATGGTCCCGCCCAACTCCTCGATCTCGCGGGCGATGCGGTCGGCCTTGCGCTTCTTCGTACCCTTCACCAGCAACTCGGCGACGAGCTCGGCGAGGCCCTCCTTGCCGGGGGCGACCACCCTCGAGCCGCCGGCGATAACGGCGCGGACCGTAACCGCCGGGACGGCCGGGTTGCGACGGACGAGGAGGCGCAGGCCGTTGTCGAGCGTAACCTTCTCCATCGGCTCCGCCTCGGCCGCCACGGCCACTTCCTCCGCGGCGCCGGCCCAATCCCGCGGGACGACCCTGGCCACCGTCATATTGGACTCGCGAACGTAGCGCCTCGCCGCCTCCCTGACGTCGTCCGCGGTGATCTCCGCGATGCGGGCAAGGTATTCGTCGCTGAAGTTCATGTTGCCGGTGTAGAGCTCGTTCTCGCCCAGGTCGGTAGCCACGTCCTCGACGGTATCCAGGCCCAGTATATACTGCGCCTCAAGCAGTTTCTTGGCGCGCGCCAACTCCTCGCGGGAGACGCGCTTCTCGGCGAACGCCAACATTTCGGCGACGATGGCGTCCTCGGCGTAGTTGAGCTCGATGGCCTCGCCCTCCGCGTAGACGCCCAGATAGCCGTAGCCGGTGGGCGGCGTACTGAGCCACGCCGAGATGTCGGTGACGTAGCCGCCCTCCTCCAGCACGCGCCGGTAGAGTCGGCTCGAGCGGCCGTAGCCGGCTATAGCGGTGGCAACCTCCAACGCGTACGCGTCCTTCGAGCCCAGCAGCGGCCCGCGGAAGCCGAGCCACATATAAGCGGCGCCGATGTCCATCGGGACGACGACGTCGCGGCGCCCAAGCTGCGGCGGCTCGTAGAAAACTTCCTCTGAAAAGGCCTTCCCCCGCGGGAGCGCGCCGAAGGTTTCCCGTATCTTCGCCAACGTCTCCCCGGCGTCGACGTCGCCCGCGACCACTACTACCGCGCGCTCCGGGACGTAAAAACGGGCGTAGTAATCGACCAGCTCGTCGCGCGTAACCCCCACGAAGAGGTCCTCGAAGCCGATGATGGGGTAACGCGCCGGGTGCTCGCGGAACATCGTATAGAAAAACGCCTTCTGGAGGACGCGGTTGGGCTCGTCGAGGCCCATACGGATCTCGTTTATTATAATCTCGCGCTGGTTCTCGACCAGCTCCGACGGTAACACGGTATGGAAGACGCGCTCCTCGAGGTGCTCGAGCGCCCGGCCGGTCTTATCGGCGCGGACGGCGATGTGGTAACAGACGTGGTCCTTCCAGGTATACGCGTTGTAGGCGCCGCCCATCTCGGACACCGCGCCCTCGAGCTCGGCCTTGGAATGCTCGTCGGTCTGTTCGCCGAGCAAGTGCTCGAGGAAGTGCGACACGCCCGCGCCCAAGTACTTCCCCTCGTATATGGAACCCGCTCTAACGTATACGCGCACCGCGGCCACGGGATTGGCGTGGTCCTCGGCGACGATGGCTATCAGGCCGTTGTCCAATACCTCGCGGACGGCCTCCACGCCCAAAGCCGAAGCGGCCGCGAGCGCCGCGGCCAAAACGCAAATTATCATCGATTTCATTTAATTACCTCAATATTTCTTGCGGACCGTTACTGGTATCTCCAATTCGCCGAAGAAGGTGTCCAGGTAAACGGTCGCCTGGAGAGTGTACGTTACGCCGCCCCTATTCATTATATGGTTTAAGACGCCCTTGCCCAGGTTCTTAAGCGGCGTCTTCATGGTAAACGCTATTACCCTGGTCTCGCCCGGCGGAATCTTTTCCTGGCGCCGATGCCACCCCTCGGCGACGGCGTTCTTGTCGCTCCACAACTTGTAGGAAAAGCGGTCGACGATGACTTCGACGTCGTTGGGATTGTAGACCGAAAGCTCAACCAGCAGGTCGACGTCGGAGAGCGATACACTTTTGACCTCGACGTCGACCAGGTCGAACTCGCAATCCTTGAGCGCCTTGCGTTTGGCGACGGTCCCGCAGCCGGCAAACACCAGCGCCAACGCGACGGCCGCCGGCCATCCGTATCGTAAAAACCCGATTCGCAACATCTCTATCGTTGGGGGCCGACGCCCCGGCGCCGCCCGGCCCAAGAGCGCGTACCCGCCGAGCCTACTTCTTCGAGCCCTTATCCTTGGAGAACGCTTCGATGAAAGGTCGGAAGAGGTCGATGGGAACCGGGAACAGCGTCGTCGAGTTGTTCTCCGCGGCGACTTCTTTCAAAGTCTGCAAGAATCGCAGCTGCAGCGCGGCCGGCGCGGCCTGGATGATGGTCGCGGCTTCGGTAAGCCTCTGGGCCGCCTGGTACTCGCCCTCGGCGTTGATGACTTTGGCGCGTCGTTCGCGCTCCGCCTCCGCCTGGCGGGCCATCGCCCGCTGCATCTCGATGGGCAGGTCGACGTGTTTGACCTCGACCATGGAGACCTTGATGCCCCAGGGGTCGGTGGCCTGGTCCAGAATTGTCTGCAGGCTCTTGTTTATCTTCTCGCGGTGGATCAGGATATCGTCCAGCTCGGACTGGCCCAGGATGGACCGCAGCGTCGTCTGCGCCAGCTGGCTGGTCGCGAAGTAGTAATCCTCGACCTCGACGACGGCGTTGTTCGGGTCCATTACGCGGAAATAGACGACGGCGTTGACCTTGAGCGAGACGTTGTCCTTGGTGATGATGTCCTGCGGCGGCACGTCGTGGGCTATGGTCCGGAGGTCGACCCGCACCATCCGGTCCACGATGGGGATGAGGATGATGAGACCGGGCCCCTTGGCGCCGACCAGCCGGCCCAAGCGGAAGATGACGCCGCGTTCGTACTCGCGTAGAATCCGTATCGCGCTGGCGAGGATGAAAACTATGATTATCGCAGCGATTATTATGGGCGTGCCGACACAACCTAAGATTTCCATATTTGAACCTCCCGTTGGGGGTGGGGGGGCGATATTTGAGAATGGATTATAATATAAAAACGACGCCGCGGTAAAGGTAAATAGCTCTAAAAGCTGAACGCCGGGCCGAGGAGGACGAAGGGCGCCACACCCGGGCCGTACAACGGCTCGTGCTTCTCGGCGAAGAAGCCGGGCCACAGCACGCTGCCCTCGGCGTGCAAACCGAAATGGGCCGTCACGAACCAATCGCACGTGGCACCCGCGACCAGCTCCGACGAGAAGGCAGGCCGCCGGTCGTCGCGGTCGACGTTGAACCGCCCGCGGTAGGCGGCGAAGACGTCCAACGTTAACGGCACGCCGTCGGGGGACAATACGCCTCCCGCCCGGGCGCCGACGCCGATCACCTTATACGTTTGCGCGCCGTCCCCCGGGAGCCAAAAACCCGCCGTCGGCGCTACGTACGGCATGGCCGGTGCCGGGTGGAAATAATAACGCGCCCGGAATTCGGCGCCCGCTTCGTATTTGTCGCCGTCCTCGTACCGGCGGTAACGCACTTCCGCCGCCAAGCCGAACGCGTCGCGCTCGTACGCGTACGCCAACGCCGCGGCCAGGCCGGCTCGCGAGCTGACGCGTAAGGCGTCGTACGCATAGTATTGAAAGACGCCCCCGGCCGCCGCGAACTTCGCGGGCGCCGCGGGCGCAGCCGCCGCCCCACAAAAAAACGCGGCCGCGACGAGCAAGCCGTACGGTCGTCGAAACACCGCGCCGTTCAACCTCCTACTAACCTTTGGCCCCGGGCGGCGCGTCGCCGGTCGTCACCGCCGCGGCCGGCCCCACGTCCGCCAACCTCACCTTGACCGCCGCCCCCGAGTCGAGCATGACCACTACCGCCCCCGTAAGCGCCAGAATGGCCTTGACCTCGCCTTCCCCCTGCGGCGTCGATACCCTCTTCCCCACGCCGGGGAAGGCTTCCTTTACGCTGCGGTAAAATTCGTTCTCGTACGCCAGGCAGCACATAAGCCGGCCGCAGTAACCGGATATCTTCGACGGGCTGAGCGTGAGGTTCTGCTCCTTGGCCATCTTCATCGTGACCGGGTCGAACTTCTCGAGGAAGCCGGTGCAGCACAGCGGCCTGCCGCAAACCCCCAACCCTCCCAGCTGCTTCGCCTTGTCGCGCACGCCTATTTGGCGCATCTCGATGCGGGTGCGGAACTTCTTGGCCAGCTCGCGGACCAGCGCCCGGAAATCCACGCGCTTGTCGGCCGAAAAAAAGAATATTATTTTCGCGCCGTCGAAAGCCATCTTGACGAACGCCAACTTCATCTCGAGGCCGAGCTCGTTCGCGAGCTCCCGACACGCGTCCGCCGCGGCATCCTCCGTCTCCTGTTTGGTGGCGAGCCACTCCAGGTCGTTGGGCGTCGCTTTACGCAGCACGGTGGCCTGGGGCGTCTCGAAAACGCGCCGAGGGCATCCGCGGGCCGGAGCCGTCACCTCGCAGCAATCGAGGCCGTCTTCGGTCTCGACGATAACCACGTCGCCGACCTCGACCGGAATACCGCCCGCCGGCACGTGGAATTCGCGGCTCTCGTTGAAATACTTTACCCTTATGACTTCGACTTTCATCGCCAAATGCAGCTACTGCTTGGGCGGCGAGCCGCGTCGCCCCGGCTCGGGCGGCTTGACGCGAACCTGCCCGCCCGCCCCGCTGAGCAGGGCGAAGTCCAGGAACTCCGCCACGTCGCTATCGGCCGAAACCACCGGCTCGGTACCCTCGATGTATATGGGAATCAAACGGAATCCCAGTATGCCGCGCGAACGCGAAACTTCCACGGCCAACAGCGTGGAATAGCGTCGCTCGGCGTACCGCGAATCGAACAGGAAGTTGCCCAGGCTATACGCAATCACGGCCCCCTCGTACGACTCGACGCCCTGTATGACGTGGGGGTGGTGACCCACAATAACGTCGGCGCCGGCGTCGACGAACTTATGGGCGAGCCTCTTCTGCTCCGAGGTGGGATAGGCCATGGACTCGCCCCCCCAGTGGAGCGACACCACTACCAGGTTGGCCTCTCTCTTGGCGCGGCCTATAGCGCTCACGATAATACCCTCGTCCAGCGGCGCGGTTCCGGCTTTGGCAGCGCCGGCGTAGTACTCCCGCGGCTCCACGCCGTTGAAGGCCAAGAACCGCACGACGTACCCGTCGACGTCAATATCGGCGGGCTCGAGAGCCGCGGCGAGGTTAGGCCCGGCGCCGGTGTGCTTTATCCCCTCCTGCTCGAGGTAATATATGGTGTCCGACAGGCCCTGCTCGCCGTAGTCCATGATGTGATTGTTGGCGAGCGACAACACGTCGAAGCCGGCTTCGGTTAAAATAAACGCGTAGTCCGGATTGCCCTTCAGATATATCGAGCCGCCGCGGGGCCCCTTCGTCGGTATGCGCTTGGCGCGTTTGGTGAGGGGCGACTCGAGGTTCCCGAACGCTATCCGGGCGCGGCCTATAAGAGGCGCCACGTGCCGGAGCGGGCTCTCGGACCGGCCGGTATAGAGGTCTACGTTGACCCCCCGCGCCAGACTCATGTCGCCGACCGCGACCAACTCGAATACGTCCTCGTCGCCCCGCATCCTCGCGGCGAGGTCGTCCAACGCCGGCAGGCCGCCGATGGCGCGCTTGTGCTGCTCTACCAGGTCGACCCACGGCCCGTCGGGGCTTACTGCCAAGTAGCGCTCGTACGCGTCGCGGGCGGCGCCGTATTCGCCCAAAGCCTCGTACGCCAGGCCCAACCCGGCGTATCCGGCCGCGTAATCGCCCTCCAGCCCCACCGCCCTCTTGAAGCTATCCGCGGCGACGCGCGGCTTGTGGAGATAGAACAACTGGACTACGCCGAGGTTGTAGTACGCCCGGGCGAAATCGGGGTCGGCTTCCGCCGCGCGCCTGAACCGGTCGGAGGCCGCGGCGGCGTCGCCGTTGACCGCCAGCTCCAAAATGCCGAGGTTGAAATGGGCGAGCTCGTTGCCCGGGTCGAGCGCGACGGCGTATTCCAATAAGGCCATGGCCTCGAAGACCTTGTTCTCGGCCGCGAGCGCCCGGGCCTCGTCCGTCGAGCGCTGCGAACGCCAAGCGGCGATCTGGGGCGGCAGCACAACCGTCGAGACCACGAGCGCCCCGACCAACGCCGCCACCAGAAGTAAAGTGTAGATCCCAACTTTTATATTGCGCATCCTCTTGTCGAGAGCGCGACGAGCCGTCCGATTTACCATCACGAACCCTCACTTCTCCAGAAAGTGAATCTCTCCACCGTCGTCTGATTCTTGATTACGGCCACGCCTGCCGAAAAGTCCCGCGTGCCGGCCCAACGTACCGCCACGCCGTAACGGCCGGGCAACAACGCCAACGGCCTATCGCTCTTCCCTGCGACGATCGGCACACGCGCCGATGCCGGCCCGTAAACCCATACCTCCGCCTCGAGCGGTTCGCCGCGTTGGTCCACGACCTCCACGCGGAGATAACCCACCGGCTCGATCAACGTCCGTTCTTCGTAGTCGCCCCCCTCCACCGACACGCCGCGCAGCCAACGTTCCCTCCCCTGGACCGCGACCCGTACGTCGTACGCACCGGCCAAGACGGCGAGGCCCTCGAAGGTCTCGCCCTCCATAACCAGCGGCCCTTCCGCCCGGCCCGCGGGGTATATCGCTACGGCCCCCTCCAGCCGGTCGCCGCGGCTCGAGCGCACCTCGACGGCGAGCGTACCCATCGGCAGTTTGAAGGTCTCCTCGCCGCCCGCAAGCTCCACGCCGCGCCGCCAATACTCCTGGCCGAAATATTCGACCCGGACGTCGTACTCGCCCGGCTCGAGGTCGTACTCCTCGCCGGCCAGGCCTTCCCACAGCGGCTCGTCGTGTTCGCCTGCGCGGTAGACGGTTACGCCGGCGGGCAAGAGCCTATCCTCCGGCCCCACTACCGCGAACGAACCGGCCGCTAACTCCTCGGCGGCGGGACCCGCTTCGGCCTCG
>JAZGGY010000314.1:0-5112 GCA_036480675.1 bacterium
TAAGGACCAGCCGCCGGTAATATGCCCCCAAGCCGATCAATAAGTACCCGGCCGCCCAAAATAGCGCCGTCACCAGACTCCCCGCGGGCCCGTACTGTCCCGCTCCGGTAAGGTGCCAATGGATGGCGTCCCCCAAGGCGTAGAAGATAATGCCGACGGCGAGTTGCGCCCACGGCCGCCCCATACCGCGCCCGCCGTATATGGCTATTACCAACAGCGCGAGCGCGCCGAGCGCGAAATCCGCGCTAACGATGAAGCAGTCTAAAAGGCGATCGCGCGGCGTTAAGGCCGGGTTGCGAAGCGCGGGGACCAAAACGAAGTTTACCGTCACGATGAGGGCCAACGCCGCCGTGGCGAGCGCGCCCGCGACCGCCTGTGGCGACACTTCCCGCGGCCTTTTGATAACCTTTATTATTAAAACTGCAACTAAGAAAGCGGCGCCGATACCCCAAAGCAAGTCAGCGTACGTCGGGTACGGGGCCAAAACGCCGTAGGTCGCGACGCGGTAAAAACGAAAAACCTCGGCACCGAACCAGCCGAGGGCGCCGAGCGAGAAGAGAACCCACGTGAGCTTGAGCGCCGGCTCCCGTCGCGCCGCGCGAAAAGCGCGGACGACGAATAAGGCCGCGACCGCGGCGGAAAGAGCGAGCGCCGCAGCGACGGTAACCGACCGGTACGGCCCCGCAGCGGGTATTATCACGACCGCGACGGCAAGCGCAACCAAAAACGATAACATCGCCCATATGTAGATATTCAGGCGTCTCATACTACCTCCCGACAAAGCGTAACACGGCGGCGCCCGGGCGGCAAGAGCTTTTCCTAATCGTAAAAACCCCGGCCTTCCGGCCGGGGCTTTTTCCCGTTTTTACCTTTATTGCCTTACCGCACAACTACCATACGTTTAGCCGCCGTAGCGCCACCCGCCTCCAACCGGTACGTGTAGACGCCCGGCGCGAGGGCAGAAACGTCGACGGCGAGCTCGTTCTCTCCCGCCGAGGCGGCGCCCGCGAACGGCGTCGCGACCTTGCGGCCGGCTATATCGTAAACCGTGAGCGTCGCGTCGCAGGCCGCCGGGACCGAGAACGCGAACGTCGTCGTCGTACGCGCGGGGTTGGGTGCGTTCTGCGCCAGCGCGAAGGAGGCCTTGACGCCCGTCGCACATTCGACCGGGCCGTAGCGCTCGGCCGGCCCCGCCAACGGTACGACCTCGAGCCAGTATTGGTACGTCGTGCCGGTTTTAACGCTCGCATCGAGGTAACGGTACGGCGAGCGGCCGGTGATAAGCTCCTCGTTGATTTTGCGAGGTTCGGAGGCGGCCTCGGCCGAGGTCTTTTCCCGGTAGAGGTTGAAGCCGGCGACGGCCTCGTTGACCTCCCAGCGAAGCGCGACGCCTCGGGGACAGGAGGAGGAGGCGAAACCCTTGACGTTAATGCCGACGTTTACCTTGTGGAAGAACAAGATGTTGCGAGCGCCGCCCGGCTTTCCCCCCGAACCGTAACAACCGGCCGCGACGTCCGGATAACCGTCGTTGTTTACGTCGCCGATCGCTATGCTGGAAACGTTTTTGTTCCCCTGCGGCCAATATTTCCACACCGGCCAGGTCTCCATAACGCCGCCGTGGTGAAAATAAGCTTCTATCCCGCTTGAACCGCCCTGGACCAGGTCGCGATATCCCGCCTCGGTACAAGAAGCCAGGAGCGAGGCGTTGACGTGAGTGTACCATTCCGACTCCCAGCTCGGCGCGGAGGGAAACACGCCGTTCTCGGAGTAATAGACGTCCGAATAACGGTCATCACTCTCCAAACCGGCGGTCGCGATCCCCTTAACGAGGTCGAGCCACCCGTCGCCGTTTACGTCGCCCCAGGCGATCGAGCCGCAACGGCCCTTGGGAAAGCCGCTTTCCCAATACGGCGTATCCTCCAACACGCCGCCGTTGTTCCGGAAGAGGTGTACCTGGCCGGGCTCGGGGTCTCTCATGTCCGAGCTCGACCCGCAGGCCAGGTCCATGTCGCCGTCGCCGTCGGCGTCGCCCCACGCCAAGCAGGAGGCGTTTTTTCGGTCTGCGCTCCAAAACGGTACCGAATCCAAGACGCCGGCGTTATTTTTTAGCACGTATATCTTTTCGTCACCTGTAACGGCCAACTCGGGGTACCCGTCGTTATCCACGTCGCCCCACGCCGGCGATCCCGCGCCAAGCGAGGTGTCCGCTATTTCCCAGGACGGCTCGCTCTCCAAACCCGCGCCGCCGTTCCGGTAAATTTTTAGGAAGGGGGTTCGGGGCGGATAATTGGAGCCGGATATCGCGACATCGACGTCGCCGTCGCGGTCGAAGTCCGCAGCCGCCGCATGAAAGACCCGGTCCTCATTATCCGAGAGCCACCCCGGCTGCCGGCCCAACGCGCCTTTATTGTTGAAGTAGATCGCATCCCAGCCGTCACCGTTTTCCATTTTTCGGTTGGCGGCAAAGAAGTCGAGGCGGTTCGACCACACGTAAAAGACCGTGATCAAGGCCGCGGCCTCCGGCGCGGTCTTAAAGGAGTACCACCCCGCCCGGGCGTCGAAACAATACTCGCTCGGAGGAACCACCAGGCCGTTGACCGTAATCAGCGTGATCGTTAGCGCCGGCCAATGGTTTAAGTAATACACGTGCCGTTGGCCGTCGCCTTCCCTCGTTTCGCCTTCTACGACTTGCCAGCCGTCGCCGTTGAAGTCGGCGAGCGCTACGGCCTCGGTATAGCGTCGGTCGGCGCTGGTCCATTTCGGCCGGTACGGGAACGGCGGCTTGGCGAGAGCGCTTACCACCCCGCACAACGCCAACGCGACGGCGACTTTTTTAATCGTACTCATCTCCGCGTCCTCCTCTTAATCCCATTTACCCGGTTTCTTACTTACCGGTATAACGCTTTAACCTTGCCGATCGACGCCGGTTCGACCGCGGGCTCTCCCGCCACGTCGTACCGCGCGACGCTCCATAGGTCGGTGGACTTTTTATATACGCTCACCCACACGTACGAACCTTCGGCGTCGTACCCGCACCCATACGGAATGCCCTGCCTTTTCGTTGAGAAGGAGGCGAGCACGGAACCTTTAGTCGTGCACATTTTCACCTCCGCGACGGTCGTGGCGTATAAATTCACGATCCACAGGTAACCATCGGGGTCGTACGCCAGGTCGTAAGGCCGGAAAGTTAACGCGTAGGACCCGTATATCGAGCCGCTCATCGGGTGCATCCGATAAAGCATAGAACCCCGGTAATCGGTATGATACATATGGGAGGCGTCGACGAAAGCCAAACCTCTACCGTACTTACTCGGCGCCGGAAACGAGCCGTGTACCGTACTCGAGTTGTCGACGCAACGGTAGATATAACCCAGATAGTCGTCCGCGAGCCAGTAGTAAGTCGTTCCGGCCACGGTACCCCGCGTAAGGCCGTGCGGACGTATGGCCCCTTTAATGGGGTAGTAATTTATAACCGACCCCGTAGTGGTGGTCCTCCACAGGACCGGCCCGCCGAAGCACGCGATGTAGATCTGTCCCGGGCGGTACGCTACGCCGTAGGCATATTTGCCGGGAGAACGGAACTTCGACACGAAGCTTCCCCAGCCCGCCTCCGCAACCAACCCGACGCTAAGCAGGGCCGCGAGTGTTATGAAGCTCAGCCTTTTCATAATTATCACTCCCTTAATAGCTACCTGCTTGATATCGGCAGCCGATGTCTCCGCGCTCGACCCTCCCCCGGAAAACTACACCCGAAAATAAACAGACCGGCGCGCACGCGGCGACGCCGGTTATAAATATGATTATTTTCCTCATATCCTAACCTCCTTGCTCTTGTCAATTTATAACCTATCACATTATTTCTTTAAACGCAAACAAAAAACCCCGGCCTTCCGGCCGGGGCTTTTTCCCGTTTTTACCTTAATTATCTTACCTAACTACTACCATCCGCTTGGCCGCGGCCTCCCCACCCGCCTCCAGACGGTACGTGTAGACGCCCGGCGCGAGGGTGGAGACGTCGACGGCGAGTTCGTTCGCGCCCGCCGCGGCGGCGCCCGCAAACGGCGTCGCAACCTTGCGGCCTGCTATATCGTAAACCGTGAGCATAGCGTCGCAGGCCGCGGGAACGGAGAACGCGAACGTCGTCGTCGTACGCGCGGGGTTGGGTGCGTTCTGCGCCAGCGCGAACGAGACTTTAGCACCGGCGCGCATGTCGACGCGCACGGGGCCGTGCAGCGTCCCCTTGCCGCGCAGGTCGACGTCCTCGAGGTAGTACTTATAACTCGTACCCGCTTCGACGACGTCGTCTACGAACGTATAGGGAGACTTGCCGACGATGAGCGCGTCGTTAATTTTGACGCGGCCTTCGTCGCCGGCGCCCGCCGCTTCGCGGTACAGGTTAAAGCCGGCGTGTTTATATTCCGAAGCCGTGGCCCACGTTAGCACCGCGCGGCCGTCGCGGGCGTACCCGTCGAAACTCGCCAGCTCGACGCCGACGAACTTCTTCATGTAGTCCAGGAACCACATGAAGACGCTTTCGTGTTCATCGCACGTCGGCTTGATAAGCGACTCGTGCGGCGCGAAGCCACCCTGCGAGCGGGTATTCACCTCGAAGCACCAACCGTATATCTTGTTCTTCTCCGTCGTCTCGCCGTAGTGGTAGTCGATCGAGCCGCCGTTGACCGCGTAGCGTATAGTCTCAAGCGAGGTGCCGACGCGGTAGCGGCTGCCAAGCCTGGTATTCATGCCGTTGCCGATCTCAAGGAAGTAACTCCGTTCCGGATTCGGCGCCTTTTCGAGGGTATCGTAACAATAGGGTATGAGTATGTATTCGCCGTAGCTGTGGTAATCCAGCGCGAACATGAAATCCACGTTTTTCATCAAGTTCCGTATGGCGGTGGTCTCCGGCTCGCTGAACGGCGCCGGGCCGCGGTAGTTAAAGGACGACGGATTCGGGCTTGAACCACTATTGTCGTAACCCCACTTGTAGCTGTAGTTGCGGTTGAGGTCGACGCCATAGACGCCGCCGCCGTTGTCGCGGCGGTTCTTCCGCCACCAGTAGCCAGACGGGCCGCTGCTGTGGCTCTCGACGTATACGTGGCCGTCCGGGTTGGC
>JAZGGY010000315.1:0-2563 GCA_036480675.1 bacterium
GATCTACAAGCTCTCGACGACGGGGAGCTTCGCGGGCCAGTGGCGGGTGAACTGGGGTTACGCCATGGGCCTGGCGTGGGACGGGACGTACCTCTGGTCCGACGCCTTGACGGCGCGCTACGTATACAAGATGAACCCCGCCGACTGCTCGGTGATAAGTTCGTTCTACGGCCCCTCCGGTCACATGATGGGGATGGGGTGCGACGGCGACTACCTCTACGTCAACGATTGGTCGGATCGGCGCGTAACGAGGGTGACGTTTACCGGCTCGCTGCGCCAGCTCATCCCGGTGTCGGCGCCCAGCCCCTCGGGCGTCGCGATAATCGAAGATTATTTGTGGTACACTACGCGCGATTACTTTACGCCCGCCAACGCCCAGTGCATAATGGCGTACAAATCTGATGGAAGCGTCGTTGCCTCTTTCCAGTCTCCCGACAGCCAGGCCACGGACCTCGCGTTCGACGGCTTATATCTGTGGGTATCGGGCTTTACTAACAAGACGATTTATTGCGTCGACATAGATTATAACAAGGGCATCGCGCCAACCTCGCTGGGCAAGGTCAAGGCGCTGTTCCGGTAAGCATATTTTTATAGGTTTTCGACTCGAGCCGGTTCCCAGGAGGAATCTATGCCGGATTATGACGTGGAAGCAGTGCATAAGGACGCCATCGAGTACTACCGCCTGACGCTCGCGCTCCATCAAAAGGACCCCCACGCGCCCGAAACCGCGAAGGCGGACGAGGCGGTCCTGGCGATGGTCCGCGAGACGCCCGACGTCCTCGAGATGAACAAGCAGATGATGGAGGGGGGCCTGGCGTTCGCCGTGGCGCGGGCCATAGCCGTCGACGGCGCCAACTTCCAGGCCGAAATCTACGAGGAGCTCGACGAGGCGCCATTGGCCGAGCTGTGGCGCAAGCGCGCCCGGGCCCTCGCCGCCTCTGAGGATATGGACCGGCTCTACGACGCCTCGAGCAAGATGGACGCCGAGGAGGCGCCCGTCAAGGAGAACGAGGCGCGGCTCAAGTCGCTCGCGCAGACCGTGGTCGAGAAACTCCTGCTGGTGGAGGCGAGCCCCGCCGGCACCGACCTCGACGAGCAGCCCAAGGCGACGCTGATCGCCTCGCTCGACGAACTCGCCGAGCGGTTCCCCGGCGTACGCTTCGCCGACGTGCTCAAGTTACCGCGCGTCCGCAAGCGCCTTTTTTATCCCGATAAGGAGCTCGCTCGCCTGGCCGAGATCTTCGAGAAGGTAAATAAGGAGCGGTTGGGGGGGCGATACTAATGGACCCGGCCGTAAAGCAGATGATCGACGGCTTCAAGATGGGCGTGGATGGACAATCCTCTATGATAAGCGATAAGTCGCTTTTGGAACCCATTCGCGAAGTTATAACGGAAATGGAAACTGTCGCCGCCGAGCCGGGAATAGACATGATGAAGTTTCAGGAGCGGCTCCAGTCCTCGGGCTTGATGACCAAATATGGCGAGGCTGTGGCCAAGCTGAGCGAGGCGCAGGTGGCGGCGATGGACCAGAAGATCGAACAGATGGACCAGTACGCCGCCGAGGCCAAGCCGGTCGACCTCGAGACGCTGGATATTACGGACCTCGAAATCGTCCTCGGCCCCCAACGCCAGGTCTACAACACGACCGTCAAGGATAACGAGACGCTGCCACATCAAAAAGAAGCGTACGAAAAATTCTTCGCGCTGGCCGACGAGTGCAAGACGATACCCGAGTTCAACCGCCGCGCCAAGGCCGAGGGCCACTACGACCACCTGGGCATGTCGGCCACCTGGGACGCCAACGTGAACACGTTCCACGTGGAGGTCGAGCATAAACAGGCCGACATGACAACGTACGGCCTGGACGCGCTGGAGGCCGTCCGCGACAACCCGTTCGCCGAAACCGTCGTCTACGCGCTCAACCGCTTGGCGCTTCTCAACGAGCGCAAGATGGCCGTCCGCCAGAGCCGCTTCGACCCTGTCAACGGCTTCGGCGGCGAGTTGTCGGCGTATCTCATATTGGTCCACACCGAGGAGCAGCGCCAGAAGGCCGTCAACATGCATGGCCTGATGGAGGAGCTGACCGGCCTGGATATCGACGGCGCCTTCGCGCAGCCGTACTTCCGCCAACTGCTGGAGATGGGCGACGCGGGGCAGCGCGCCGAGCACGGCCCGGATTATTTGGGCTTGATCGCGTTCCTGCGGGTCGGTTGGTATATCGACGCGGTCCTCTCGCCCGACGAGAAGAAGGCGTTTGCCGAACGCAAGGAAATCCCCAAGCCGCCGGCCTGCCCCTACCCCTACCGCACCGGCCCCGTGGGCGGCGTCGAGCTGACGCTCGCGGAGCCGCCCTTCGCCGTCGCCACCGACCAGCCTTATCCGGTAAAGCTTACGCTGACCAACGGCGCCGCGGAGGCGCGGCAGTTGGATGCCAAGAAGGGCCTGCGTATGTGGGTCTTTTCGGAAGAGGGCGTGGAGGCGAAGAAAGTTAAGGTTAAGCTGCCGGCCGAACTCGCCGCGGGCGCCTCGGAGGTTGTCGAGGGCGACCTCTTCGCGTGGGGCT
>JAZGGY010000316.1:0-3617 GCA_036480675.1 bacterium
GGCCTTCGTTACCCCCGCCATCGCGACGTTCACCTGCTCGAACGCCACCCCCAGCGGCGCCGCGATCGAGTACGCCCGGCCCGCCGAGCTCGCCAGCTCATCGAGCCGCGTTTTACCCAGGACCACCGTCATCTGAAGCTTATCGAAGACATCGTCCAGCCGCTCCGCCTCCCACCCGTACGCGTTTATAACCGTCGTGCCGATATCCGCGACGGTGTTGAGCGACGCCAGCCCGGCCGTCGCCTCCATCGCCGACGCCTTCAGCGCCAGCGGAACCTTGCTCGCCTTCACCCCCGCCGACAGTAGGAAGTACGCCGCCTCCGCCGCCGCCTCGTGCGACTGGCCGTACGCCGTAGCCGTCCCGCGGACCGCTCTCTCGATCGCCGGATAATACTCGAGCTGGTCGAGCATCATCGTCTTGACTTCCGCCATCTTCTGGTGAAAGTCAACCGCGGTCTTCGTCGCCAGCCCGAGCCCCAGCACCGTGGCTGCGCCCGCCACCGAGACTCCCTTCGCCACCGGCAGGAACGCGGCTCCCATCGTCCGGCCGCGCGCCGTCGTCCGCGCCGACAGCCCGGCCAGCTTCCGGTCGAACGCCGTCATCTGGGCGCTGTACGCGTCCTTGAACGCGAGAATAACGCCCATCTGCTGCATCCCGGCTAAGGAGAATATACCGCCCATAGTACGACAGGCATTACTGCCTGTCCCTTACCTGCCCCTCTTTTTAAACATCGCGCCGATCGCTTCCGCCAACCCTTCCGCTACCGCCTCCGCCAACAGCTCGCGCTCAAAAGCCCGGGCTATGTAGGCCCGGGCCACCAAGTCCACGAACTCGTCGTCGTCGGCGACGTCGGCGACGTCCACGCCGAGGTACTTCTTTATCGCGTAGTCGTCGGCGAACCCGGCGGCATCGAGCTCACGCCGCCGGGCCTTTATCCGTTTTTTACTTGGGCCTTAGCGCTCCAGCCGGACGCGGCCAACAGCTCGCCGGCGATGGCGTTTACCAACCCCGCCCGCCGCTTCATCAACTCGCTGAACAGCGGCTGCTTGGGCCAAAGCGTCAGCTTGACGACGAAGTTGTGCGTGTTCTCGTACGTCGCTTTCTCGCCGGTCGCGCTCTTGAGCTCCAGCACGCCGGGATAGCGACACACGACGACCAGCCCCGGCATGAAGTCGTTGTAGTCGAGCTCCAGTATATCGCCGTGATCGCGCCTCCAGCGCTCGACGTCCGCCGGCGCTGGCGCCGCCAGCCCCTCCGTCGTCTCGCCCGGGCGTTTATTTTCCTCTGCCATCTATGCTCGCCTTTCGTTACGCAAATTACGTAGGGGTTATGTAGGGGCGACTGGCAAGTCGCCCTTATCCCGGAAAATATATGAAGCCCATCGAGACCCCCAGGTCGTCCCCGTCGGTGGGAATGTCGTGTTCCGCGTCCGTGATGTCTACGAACGAGAGTACCCGCGTGTGGGGCAGGCTCGTCCCCTGCGCGACGCGGTTCATCCCGAGCCCCGGCACCTCCTCCGCCACCTTGTCGGAGTAGGAGATGATGATCGGGAACGGCGCCAGGTCCGTCACGTCGAGCCCCAGCGGTTGGAGATATTGCATTAGCTCCTGGTAGAAGCTCTCCTTGAGCGTGAGCGAGCCGCTGGCCGACTTTTTACGGTACGTGCGCCCGCGCGGCAGCGAGCCCGGGCCTTGGCCGTCTCCCTTCTCTTTGGCGTACTTCCAGTTTATGCTGGCCCACTCGCACAACATCGGGCCGAAGTAAACCGCCACGTCGGTCCCGTCGTACGCCACGCCATTTACGTATATAACATCGGCCATAATTTTTTCTCCATTAAGGTGGGACAGGCATTAATGCCCGTCCTCGGATTATTTCTTAGCCGCGCCGATGTAGAGCTCGACGCCCGGTATCGTCGGCACGAAGTAAATGGTGGCCCGGGCGACGAATGCCCCCGTCCCCTCCACGTCCTGCTCCGGGTCGAACTCCACGATCCCGTCGACGATCCACCCTTTGGCCTTCGCGATTTTTATCGGCTCCTCGAGCTTGGCTTTGATTAGCGGCGCGTCGCTCGGCGCGAACGGGTGCTCGACGAGCTGTATCGCGACGGTGTGCAGCGCCCGGTCGAGCTCGTTGAGGACGCGGACCTTCTCGACCTTTTTGTAATCCGAGCTTACCGCCGCCAGCGTTACGCCCCGCGAGGCGACGAAGCCATATCCCGGCCAGAACCGCGTCGTTACCAGCCGCGCGTCGTCCAGCGCGTCCTGCTTCGCGACGTCGCCCTGCAGCAGCCCGTCCGCCTCGCCCGGGAACGTGTCAAGCGCGTGGGGAACGGTCCCCCACAGGACGTTGCCGCACGACCTCTCGAGCGAGAGCTTCGCGAACGTCCCCTGCATCATGCCGGCCGCCTGGCGCTCGCGCGGAACGCCGTCGTGGTCCGCAACCTTGAACCCCATCGCGACGCCGACCATGCGGTACGAGTACGTCGACGCGTACTCCGCCTCCAGCTCCGAGATCCACTCGTCCACCGTCTTGCCGAACGTGTACGTGTCGTCGACGACGTACGTGCCCGCGCCGAACGTCGCCAGCGTGCCGTTGGGAAGGTAGACCTCGCCGTCCGCCGGCAGCAGCTGCTCGGTCCCGTACGTGCTGCCGCCGTCCTCGGACATCTTGTACTTCGCCGTGCCCAGCGCGCCGGCGAACGTTATCTTGATGACGATGACCTTGCGGTTTTGCGGGATCCCGTCGATCGTCCCTGCGACGTCGAATTCCGGGCCGGTCCCGACGAGGACGACCTCCGCCGCGGTGAAGTTCTCGTCGAAGAACGTCTCGTACGACTTGGTCAGGAACGCGAAGTAGACCGGCCGGTTCTGGTCCTTCATCCAGTTGGCCTTGACGATGTACGAGGCGACCTCCGCCGCCGTCGACTCGTCGAGGATGAGGACCGAGCGGACCGCGTTGTCGTACTTCAGCACGTCCAGCGCGCCCAGGATGTTACCGGTCGAGACCCCCGGGCCTATGGTCGAAACGTGCCACTTGTCGCCCGTCTTGAAGTCGTCGCCGGCGTTCTCGGTAAAGGCGACGTCGGCGCCGTTGGGGAGGTCCAACGTTACCGGGCTGGCGCCGTCCGGGAACTTCTGCGTCGCGCCGTACGTCAACCCGCCGTCCTCGGAGAGTTGGTACGTGACGGTGCACGGGTCCGCTATGTCGCCGCCGTTGACGACCTTGACGACGTAGTCCCGCGTCGAATTGGGGATCCCGGAGCCGGCCGCGGCCGTCGCGGACCCGGGCGAGGTCGGCTTCTCGTGAACCGGCGCCCCGGTCGTGCCGGCGACGTCGTCCACCGCGCGCAACAGCTTGCACCGGTCCGCGCCGCACACTTTCGCGTCGTAGAAGTAGTCGAGGAGGAGCCCGGACTGGAGCGTACTCTTGGCGTTGCCGAAGCTCGCCTCGTTGTATATCTGGTGCGTGACGCCGCCCTCGGCCTGGCCTATGATCCCGAATACGCTGGCCAGCGTGAAGTCGAACGCCGCCCCGCCGCCGTCGAGCACCGTCGTTTTGACTTTGCCTACCGCCATTACTTCTTACCTCCCCTGCTCGAGCGTTGCTCCCGCTCCAG
>JAZGGY010000317.1:0-5045 GCA_036480675.1 bacterium
GCCTCGACGGCGTCGAAGTATACTACGCCGACCACCTGCCGACCGACACCGCGTTCCTGAGGCGTATCGTCGACGAGTACGACCTGCTGGCCAGCGGAGGTACCGACTTCCACGGCGCGGCCAAGCCCGGCATAGAGATCGGCATAGGCCGCGGCGACCTCAACATCCCGTACGAGCTCGTGGCGCGGATGAAAGCGCGCCTCGGCGTCCGGGAAAGACGAGCTGCGATAAAATAATGACAGCCGGCCCGCGGGCCGGCTTTTTTGTCGGGTGAATTCCGGGCGCTCGCCCCTAAATAAAGTACGTATAACCTAAAGCGGCGAGGATGATCAACGTTAGGATAAATAACGCGGCGAGGCCGACGGCGACGCCTGCTACTATAATTAGAATCTTTCCGGCCGTTTTGAAGCCCTTGACGATCGCCGCTTGCGCGTCGGCGCCTCGCTCGAAGACGTTGGTGAATTCCGGATCGTACTTGGCGCGGATCTTCCGGGTATATTTTTTCGCGACGTTCTTAAACGGATAGTCAAAGGTTAGGTACGTAACGCCGGGTTTGCGCTTCGCCTTCGGCGGGACCGCCGGTTTCTCGGCCACGGCGACGATTGCGATCCAGCTCTCCAACTCCTCCGTACCGTTCTCCTCCCAGTAATATAATAAGTCCAGAAGCCCGCTGAGGTTCTTTTGGTCGTTTACCTGTTCTTCCATAACGCGGTCGAAGAGGTCTACGGCCAGCGCCCCCAGGCGGTCCGCGAGCGACTTCCCGAAAAGCTCCTTATCCTCGGCGTCATAATACGCCAACGCCATGTCGACGCACGAAAAGATTTCGCCCGGTTCGAACTGCTGGTCGTCGCTCAGCTTGGCGTACGCGCCGGCGATACCTTTCCCGGCCCAGGCTTGGTATTCGGCGGCGTCGGTCTCGATTATGCGGTTGAAGTACTCGTACGCCTGGCCGTAGTTGCCCTCTTCCACCGCCGCGATAGCTTCCCCGTAAAACTCGCGGAGGTCGATCGATTTTCCGCCGACGAGCTCCCGGGGCAGGAAAGTCGTGCCGCAATATTCACACGTATAATTACCCCCCTCCGGCGCGCCGAGCGCGCCGCCGCATTTGGGGCAGCGGGACGCGGCCAATAACTCCCCCGGCGTAAAGTTGGTATCCTTAACCATAGGCATTCACCGCGCGCACCGGACGTCCTTTGCCCGGCTAACCTACCGAGCCGATTATCACCAGGGCCACGAAGCACAGGACGCAGAGGACCGCGATACCGCCGACGATAGCGATCACGATCCAGACGGCGCGGCTCGATTTACGGCGCGGCGCGGCGGCTTTTTCTTCGGGCACTTCGCCCTTCGCTTCGGCCGCGGCCTTCGTCTTGGCTTCGGCTGCCGCCTTGGCCTCCGCTTCGACTTTTTCGCGGATCTTTTTCTTATACTTTTCGGCGACGTGCGCGAGCGGCCGTTTCCCTTCCGGCGTGGCCGTTTCGTCGGCCAACCTGACGACGGCGTTCCAGGCGGCGACCTCGTCCGAGCCGGAGGTTTCCCAGAAGAATAGCAGGTCGAGCAGGCCTTTTACGTTGGCCTCGCCGTCGGCGCCCCTTTGGACGGCGTTGTCGTAGAGGTCGAGGGCGACCGCGCCCAGGCGGTCGGCGGCCTTCCGCTCGAACGCCTCGCGGTCGTCGCCCCGGTAGAGCTCGAGCGCCTTCTCGAGCCGCAGCAGCAGCTCGTCGGCGTCGACGCGCTCCTCCTCCATCAGCTCTTTGTAGACGCCCGCGACCCCCTTCTCGAGCCAGGCCTCGTATTCGTTGGGGTACTTATCCGTTATCCGGTCGAAGCTTTCGTAAGCCGCGGCGTAGTCCAGCCGCGCGAACGCGGCCCGGCCGCGCTCGTACAGTTCCGCTATCGGGTCGGCCGGCGTACCATCGCCGAGGCCGTCGGCGTCGAACGTGGCGCCGCAGTACCGGCACGTGACCTTATCCTCCGTCGGCGGCTCGAGCTCGCCGCCGCATTTGGGGCATGTCAGGGGCGGAGGCTGACCCGCGGAGGTTACGTCTTTATCTTTCGGCATAGGTTCGCGTCTCCTTGGGGACGGGATAATAAAAGCGCGGCCCGAACTCAGGCCGCCGGCATTATAATATCCCCGTTAGTCCGCTGTCAAAAGTAATCGACGCTAAACTTCGGTTTTTAAAACACCCTTCAGCGCGAACGCCGCCACGAGCGAGACGACGAAGAACGTTATCATCCAGTGGACGCCGAGGCCGAAGAGCTTATTTTGGCGGCTGGGGTACTTCACTTCGATCGCCTTCAAATCGCCCGAGAGCGGCCGCTCCCCCGGGGTCATAAGCTGCGACCAGATCCCCGATACGCGCCGCGAGCTGACGCGGCCCACGCCCGCCTCGCCCGCCACCAACTCCTTGCCGTACGTCGCACCTTTCGATTTTAACGATAGTTCGAACCTACCGGCCTTCGCCGGCCGCACGCGCCAATCGGCCTCGCGCTTGTACGGGATGCGCAGCGCGGGCGTCTCGACGACTATACCCGGCGGCGCCGCGAGCGTCACGTCGTCGTCGACGGCGCCGTCGAATATCGCTTTCACAACGACGGCCTCGCCCGGTTGCGCCGGCGCCGGACCGTAGCGCAGGTCGAGCTGGACCATTATGAGCACGACTATCGGGAGGATGAAGACGATGGGTACGACGGCGTAGCGCAGGTACGTCAGGTTGGTGCGCAATACCTTCTTCTGGCTCTCGACGACGACGCGGGCGTCGTCCCGGAAGAGCCGCATGGCGAGCAGGTGCGCCCGGATGAGGTCGCGGGTGCGGCGGATGGCTCGCTGGTTAGACGTCGCTTTAAAGATGAGCAGCATCGCGACGCCGGTCAGCGCCGATATCAATAGCAGGCCGCCCGCGGGCCACCGTTGGAACGGCCAGGCCAGCGCGTCGAAGAGCCGCGTTAACGCCAAATTAAAGTACCACATCAGGTTACGAGATGTACCCCAGCCCCTGAAGCCTCTTCTTTATCTCTTCCTCGTCTTCGGCGCCGCCCTCGAGCGCCGACATCTCCTTCTCGAGTACGTGGATTACGAACTCCTCCGGCGACGCGTAGCCCGCGGCCTCGGCTACCTTCTTGACCCGGTCCCACAGCTCGCCGTCGATTTTGACCTTTGCCATGATTGCCGTTACCTCCTATCCTAATATCGGCCGCCCGGTCATTTCCGGCGGCGGCGCGAGGCCGAACTCTTTCAATATGGTAGGCGCGAGGTCCTTGAGCGCGGGCGCCTCGGCGGCCACCGGCTTGTTGCAGAGCAATACGCCGGGGACGTGGGCCGGGTC
This sequence comes from bacterium, assembly GCA_036480675.1. Classification (GTDB taxonomy): domain Bacteria; phylum RBG-13-66-14; class B26-G2; order WVWN01; family WVWN01; genus WVWN01. The sequence goes on from JAZGGY010000317.1 coordinate 3,327, forward strand.
GATGCAGTGGTCCGCGGCCCACTTGTCCTCGCGCACCTTGCAGACGCGTTCCGGGAACTCGGCCACGGCGGAGCCGTCCGCCAGGCGGTACCCGGGCGCGAAGCCGACGATGAGTTCCGGCGCCGAGGCCGCGGCCGGCCCGCGGTACGACTCGCTACTTTTGTAGGCTTTGACGATGACGCGCTCGTCGACCTCTTCGTCGATATAGGCCTCTAGTTTGGCGGCCAGTTCGCCGGCGAGGGCGTCGGCGTCGCCGGGCTCGACGATGCCGTGCGGCTCGCGGCCGCGGCGGTTAACGTACAGGGCGTTCAGGCCGAAGCCGTACGCGACGGTGCGGGCCCAGTCGATGTTGTCCAGGAACTCCGTCTCGGCGCGCCGCGTCGGGTCCGCCAGCGCCAGGTAGCCGTTATCCAGCAGCCAGGTGTTGAGGTTGAACTCGCGGTAGAAGGGCGCGAAGCCGTGGTCCGACATGATGAAGAGCGTTGTCTTTTCGTCGACCTCGGCCAGGACGCGCGCCACCGCGCCGTCCATCTCGCGGTAGAAGTGCTCGACGGCCCCTTTGACCTCGGGCGGCGCGTCGGGCTGGTACAGCGGATGTTCGGGGTCCATCGTCCGCCACATCATATGGGTATTTTGGTCGATGGTCGAGAAGTAGAAGTATAAGAAGCCGTCGTCGAAGTCGGCCAGCGTCTCGTCGAGGCAGGCGAGCCGCTCGTCGAGGACGATACCGGCTTGCGCCAGGTATTCCTCCTCTTCGAATACGCCGTGCGACAAAGCTTTGGTCTCTTCCGGGAACCCCTGCGTGTAGTAGCGGCCGGCGCCGCGGGCGACTTGCGCCGCGTAGTCGCCCGGCGTACTTATGGGCAACGCCGGCTCGAGCGGGTCGAGGTTCACCGGCGAGACGTAGAGCCTGAAATGCGGCCGAACCTCTTTTAAGTAAAATCGGACCATGCCCACGGCGGCCGCCAGCGGCCCGGCGAGCTTGAAGCGCACCCGACGCCAGCCGCTCCACTCGCCCTTTTGGAGGATGACCTCGTCGCCGTCCCACGCTATCTTCGCGACGTCGCGCGACGGGTCGCGGTGGACCGTGAAGCGCAGTTTCGCCGCCGGCGAGCCCTCGCGAAAGGTGTTGGGCGGGCCGACCAGCTCCGCCGTGAAGGTGTTGTCCCACAGCCTGACCGGGTAGCACTCGCCGCCGGTGAACTCGTCGGCGTTGGCGGGCGGGTCGTCGGTGTAGTACGAGAACGTCCCGTACGTCCCGCGGATGTCGGGGGTTCCCATTCCCGAGACGGTGCGCGCGTCGGCCTCTACGGGCGGGAAGTTCGACGGACACTTGAAGACCGTGGCCGGTACGTCGTGGCGGCCGAGGATCTCCCACAGGCAGGGGCCTCGGCGCAGGTTTTCGACTTTGCCCCCCGAGAGCGGGATTACCAAGCTGCCCAGTTTTATCGTTTTGGAAGGCGGGAGCGAGCGGGATATCGAGAGAAAGGGGTAGAGGGTATGCGGGTCGCGGTGGATGAAGTCGAAGATGCCGTGAACCCCCGGGCCCGCGCCGGTTATGAAGTCCGACCACGCCACCGGGCTTTGCGGCGGCAAGCTCGTTCCCAAAGGCATAAAGGTATTGTTCTCGATAAACTTCGCGAAGGTGGGCATCCCGCCCTTGGCGACGAAGCGGCGCAAGAGGCGGGGGTCCATGCCGTCGATGGCGAGAACGATGAC
>JAZGGY010000318.1:0-7047 GCA_036480675.1 bacterium
TGATTTCCCGAGCGGGCGCCGTCTCAGTGCGGCCGGGCGTTTTAAGGCCGCCGCGATTGAGAAATAATAGCATCGGTTCGATATATAAGGTATAATAAAATAGCTTTACAGGAGGTCGACGTGAAGATAAAAATAATCGTACACGAGGCGGAAGAGGGAGGCTATTGGGCCGAGGTGCCGGGCTTGCCCGGGTGCTTTTCACAGGGCGAGACGCGCGACGAGCTTATGGCCAACGTCCGCGAGGCGGTCGAGGGTTATCTGCTCGTGGCGAACTTTGAAGCGCCGGCGGAACCGGGCGTTGAGGTCGTCGAGCTCGCCGTATGAAGACCCTCCGCGGCAAAGAGATGGTTCGGCTGTTGGAACGCCACGGCTGGGCCGTGGCGCGCGTTCACGGTAGCCACTATATTATGAAAAAGGAAGGGGAACCTAAGGTAATAACGGTCCCGGTGCACGGTAACAAGACGCTCAAGATGGGAATGCAAAAAGCGATGCTTAAAACGGCGGGTATTGCCGAAAACGAAGTGAATTAATCGCGAGCTCGTTTGGCGTAATTTAAAACCGGCTTAAAGCCGGCTTTTTTTATTTATCTCTTTCGCGGCGTCGGCTTCCGGCGGCGGTTCCCGGCCTTACGGCCTCAACCTCGCGAACAGCTTCTCCTCCCAGTCGTCCTCGGGCGGCGGCGGCCTGCGGCGATACGTGACGACGGCGAAGATGAACGTCCCCAGCAGAACGTAGCCGATTATCCCCTCCGCGATGACTAAGAACATCACGTCCGGGCGGTCCTCCTTGGGAAGGATTTCGCCGGAGCCGAGCGTCGTCAGCGTATTGCCGCTGAAGTAAACGTAGTGGTACCAGCTTAGCTCGCGGTCATCGAACTGGTACTCGATGCCGGTCTCCGGGTAGCGATACAGCAGCGCGAAGCCCCCCAGCACGACGACGACGATGAAGACGAAGAGGCGACCCAGGCCGGCGGCCGATTGGCCGTGCCCCGCCACCAGCCACAGGAGGTACTCCGCCGCCCACGCCCCCCACCGGCCGTTAAGGCGGTCGCTGACGCGGCGGTAGAGCAGCTGCTCGGGGTAGAGGCGGCGCGCCGCTTGCTGCAGGTCCGCGGCTATGAGGAGGCGCCGGGCGTACGCAATCCCGCGCTCGGTGTACCGCGTCGCCTCCCGCGCTTCCTCGCACCGCCTCGCCTCCCGCCAGATGGCGCGGAACCTCTTCCGGAGGTCGCGGGGGGCGTTGCCCTCGGCCGCCGCGGCCGCCACCTCCTCCAGCAACTTCGTGAGGTCGGCCTTCCAGTCGCGGCATTCGTAATCGTTGGATGCCATCGCTTATGCCTCTCAGGCCGGCGCTTCGGCCTGTGCCGTCTCCGGCGGCTCAGGCCGGCAGACCTTCAGGAACTTGCAGGTGCCGCAGCGCGCCGGGTCCTCGGTGCGGACGAACTGCTCCTCGGCCAGCGGGACGTTGTTCTCGACGTCGTCGAGGAGCGCGCGCATGTCGTCGAACGACGCCCGCATCCTCGTGAGCGTCGACTCCAAGTCCTCGGGCCGGACCGGGAACTCGCGTTCGTCGTCGTGGTAGAGGTTGTACTCGCGGGCGACGACCGCCGCGGGATCGGCCCGCCAGCGGTGGCTGGCGTACAGCGCGTAGCAGCTAAGCTGCAGCGACGTGTCCTCCGTCAGCCGCTTGCCGGTCTTCCAATCGTAGATGATCACGCGCTCGCCCTCGCCCCGGTAGGCGCAGTCCAGCTTGACCCACACCTTGACGCCGTCCAGGAAGAAGTGGGCCCACTCCTCGGCCTCGAGCCAGGCCTGGCGCGGCAGCTCGCGCAGGCGCTCGTACACCGCCGAGCCGTAGAAGGTCCGCAGGCACTGCTCGACCTGTTGGGCGGCGTCCCGCCAATCGTCCTCGCCCCGGCCGGTCCCGTACTCGTGCTCGAACAGCGCGCAGCTCTTGGGACGCTGGCGGTAGCGGCCGTGCCAGCTCGAGACGTACTCCTGGCGCATGCGCTTGAGCGTGACGTCGACGACGCGGTCGACGCCCAGCCCCGGCTGGCCCCAGCGCAGGTTCTGGATGGTGTGGTCGATGCAGTTGTGGACCTTCTGGCCTATCCACGCCGGCAGCGTCGCGAGGTTTTTGAGGACGTATATCTCGCGGGTGCGGGCCGGCGCGTCTTTCAACCATCCTCCCCAGAAGTCGTAGTACTCGAAGAAGTACTTGCGGGGGCACCGGCGCAGGACGCCGTGGCGCGACTTCGACCAGGAGAATTCGTTTTTCAACCCGCCCATAACGTCAGTATTGTAATAGCCGCAAGCGCCGGGCGCAACCCATTTCCGGTGCCTCAATTGTTATTAAACCAAAACCGGCGAGGATGGGTCGTAATACCCGAGGGCGTGGCCGCGAGGATGCTTTCATACGTTCGTTTCCCTTAACGTAATGGGCGGCCCGCGCCCGGCGGTTTGCCCGGAAAGGAGTAACGGTATGAAGGCGCACTTCGTAGCGGTATTGTGCGTGGCCTTGGCCCCCGCGGCGGCGTTCGCGTTGTCTGATTACGTCGACGAGTACGTCGACGAGGTAACCGACGAGCTGGAGGAGTGGGGCATACCGGTGGGCGGCGAGACCGACCAACCGGCGGCCCTCGACCAACCTGAAGCCCCGGACGGCGCCACCCCGCCGGAGTCACCGGCTACGCCGGAGGGTCCCGCGACCAAAGTTAAGACCGATTACGCTCCCTACGGCGACGAAGGAACGACGTTGTTTATAACCTCCTCGCCGACGGCCGCGCCCGTTAATATCGACGGCCGCGACGTCGGGTCAACGCCCACCTACTTCACGGACCTCACCCCGGGCCGGCACGCCGTTACGGTCGGCAAAATCTCCGACGAGGTGGACCTCAGGGCGGGAGGTGTGACCCACCTCGACGTCACGTACGTGGATACCCCCGAAGAAAACGCCGACGGCCGGGCCATGGCTGGAAACTACGTCGACAATCGGGACAATTATTTCGAGCTTCATTTCGGCAACGAATAGGCAGTTTTGGTTGTTTCGGACCGACTTCTAATGCTTGGGCGCGCTCGTTGGGGCGCGCCTTTTACTTTGCCAACGGGCGTCGATTATGTTATATATAAAACATAAAAAGCGGGTGTAATTCAGGGGTAGAATGCAAGCTTCCCAAGCTTGATGTCGAGGGTTCGAATCCCTTCGCCCGCTCATTGCAAGGCGTCGGGCGGCGCGGCCCGGCGCCGTTGCGTAACGCGCTATGAAGAAGTTCACCGGCCAATACGACGAAATACTGCGCGGCGTGCTGCTGCTGATATTGTTGGCGCTGCTCGTCTGGCACTACCTGGCCGCGGTGACGGACGTGCTGACGCCGCTCTTCCTGGCGCTGCTCGTCGTCGTCGTGACGTTCGGGATGCGCATAAAGTGGGCGCGCGGCGTCGGATACTTCGTCGCCGGCCTGGCGGTGGTCTGGTTCTTCTCGCTCATCTGGAAGCTATTGTTCCCGTTCGTGGCCGCGTTCGTTATCGCGTACTTGTTGTCGCCGATTGTCAGAGCGTTGGCGGATCGCGGCGTCCCCCGTGGCCTCTCGGCGTTCGTTTTAATATTACTCGCGCTCATGGCCATAGCCGCGGTGCTGTTAATAATCGTCCCGCCCATAATCGGCCAGATAACCAGCCTGGTGGCGTCGCTGGATTATTTGCCCGGGCAGATAGGGGCGTTTTCAGAAAAAGTTAACGCTTGGCTTTCGTCGTTGGAGGACTACGAGCCGTCGCCGTACGCGAAGCCGATTGTAGACAACCTCGTCTTGCGCGCCCAGGACGTCTTCGCGGCCCTTTTCGAGCGGGCGTTGGCCTTCGTCACGTCATTGTCTCAACTCGCGACTCACGTCGTCAACATCATCATCACGCCCATCTTCACCTTCTACCTCCTGCGCGACATGCCGAAGATAAAGCGCTGGGTGAGGGAGCGCGTACCGCGGCGCTTCCTCGACGAGGCCGTCGAGACGTACCAGGAAATCGACCGCGTCCTGGCCGGATTCATCCGCGGCCAGTTCATCGTCTCGACGACCGAGGCCACGTTTATCGGCGTCGGCCTGACCGCCATAGGCGTCGAATACGCGCTCCTTTTGGGGATATTCGCCGGCTTCGCCAACATGGTGCCGTACGTCGGGACGTACATCGGCGGCATTCCGGCGCTGGTCGTGATCCTTTTGGGGCCGGATGTGGGACGGCGGCTGGTATTGGCGTTAATATTGTATGTGGTGGTGAACCTCTTCGACGGCTACGTTCTGGCGCCGCGCATAGTGGGCCGGCGCGTGGGCCTGCACCCCGTCGTCACGATGATCGCGATGCTGGTGGGCGCGAAGTTCTTCGGCGTGGTGGGCTTTTTGGCCGCGGTCCCGGTGACGGCGACGTTGAAAATATTGGGCAAAAAGCTCGAGCGGCGGTACCTGAAGGGCACTTTTTACAAGCGGCCGCCCGAGGCCGAGGACGCCCGCGGCCCCCCGTAACGGGGGGCTTTTTCGTAACGGCTCGATTGACATAGGACTTTAGTTTTCATACTATAGAATTTCGCGAGGCGGTACGCGACTATGGATGACGACTTCCGAGGGCTTATAAAGGCGGATTTCGACCGGCTTCTCAAGCGCGAGCGCCTCGACGTCTCGGCTGCGGTCGAGCGCCTTATATTGGTCCAGACGGTGGAGGGCCACGCCCACAACGGCCACGGCGAGTTCAGGCAGCGTCGCTTCGTGGACGTAACCACCGCGGACGTCGTCCGGGCGCTGCGGCTCGACGCGACGAAGGTCAAGCGCGCGCGCCAAGAGTTGATAGACAACGTCTTCGGCTGGGCCGGGCGCGCCATGGCCGGCGACGACGCGACGGCGCTCGCCGACGCCGACGGCAAGCCGCTGTTGTCTATCCCGTTCCTGGCCGATTTCGCGGTCAATCCCGGGGCGGTTCTGCGTGGTATCTATATCGGCGGCAAGCGCGACAATTCGGACGTACGGGCCGCGGTGGAGGCCGATACCGGCGTCGCCATCGGCGGCGGCTCCTGCTACGTCGTGGATGCCGACGTCATGCGCGAGATGGGCCTCGACGGCGAGACGTTGGCTCACGAGCCGCACGAGGACGAGATAGAGGAGTTTCGTAAAAACGGCCTAATCGTCGAGCTTCCGCCGGAAGAAGTGGGCGACGACCGGTACCGCTACTTGTATATTCGCGACCGGGCCGGCCCCGGCCACTCGGACGACGCGGCCTTCGTGCTGTCGGGCGCGATTTGGGGCGTGGACTGCGCGTTGGGGGTTTTTCTGGCCGACGCCGTCGATACCCTTGAGAAGTACTCCGAGAAGTACACCGACCAGGACGACGAGCTGAGCGCGGCCATCGCGGCCAGCGACGCCTACGACCCGTCGTGGGAGAGCGACCTGAAGGACATAACGTTCCTTTCCGCCGTACCCGACGGCGACGAAGACCTCGTGCCGGACTCGTCGCTGCGGTATTTTCTGAGGGTGGACGTCGACGTCAACCGGTGCGCCCTCCAGAACCACCTCGACTTTATCGCCGGGCGCCCCACCGTCCCTATGATCTTGGGCTTCGACCGCGTTCTGAGCGTGAAGTTCTATCGGTGGGCGCGCGAGCGGTCGCTGGAGTACGAAGCGCGGCTCGAGGCGCCGGCGCGTGCCCCGGCGGCGCTGCGGTCCGTCGCGGGCGTGGTGGACCGGAGCTTCCTGACGGTAAACGTGAACGACGCCCCCGAGAAAGTAGTGGAGGCGTTCGCGAACTCGGGCGCCGAAGTGGCGGTCGTCGTGGACGACGACGGCGCGGTGGTAGGGACCGTCCGGGCGGCCGACCTGCTGCGGTTTTTATGGGGGCGGCGCGAGCGATGATCACGCGCGACGAACTGAAGAAGAACCGACTATTCCGCGAGTTCTCCGGCCAGGAACTCGACATGGTTCGCATCGTAGTCGACGAGGGGATGTACGACGACGGCCGGTTGATTATCAAGGAGGGCGGCCCGGGCGAGAGGCTCTACCTCATAGATGCCGGCAAGTGCTCCGTCACGACGCAAATATCGGGCGCCGGGACCGAGGAGCTCAAGCTCTTGCGGGAGGGCGATTTCTTCGGCGAGATGTCGCTCATTGAGGCCGCGCCGGTTTCGGCGACGGTATACGCGCGCGGCCGCTGCCGTCTCTTGTGGATCGACCGCAAGGCGTTCGACCGCTTGATAGCCGAGGACATGCCGGTGGCCAATAAATTGCTCAAGGCGATAATACTTACCTTCTGCGAACGCGCCCGCGACACGACGGCGAAGATCGAGGGCTATTACAAGATGAGTCAATTTTAAACTCGTGCCGTGGAAAAACGGATAAAAATACTGGCCGAATGCGAGCTTTTTAAAACGCTGCCGCCCGAGGCGTTGGAGATGGTGGCGGCGCGGTGTGACGAGGGCGGGGCCGAAGCGGGGGAAGCTCTCGTCGTGGAGGGGAAGCCGGTCGACGGCCTTTACGTCATCGTCGAAGGGAACGTCGACTATATAAAGAAGGTGGACGAGAAGCGGGGGTTGGTCCTCTTCCGGTGGCGGCCGGGGGACGTTTTGGGTTTAGATCCCGTAATGGACGGCAAGGAGCATTACGTTACGGCCGTGGCTGCGACGCCGGTAAAATTTTTACGGATCTCGCCGAAGGATTTATGGGCGGTGTGCGCCGCGGACACTCTTTACGAACACCGCCTGTTCGGGCAAACGCTGCTCATCCAGAGCGCCGGCCTTCGCCAGACGACGCTTCGCCTGCGCGAGTTCCTGGCCAAAATAATCAAGTAGCCGCGCGCAGCGTGTGGCCGGATCGGCTGCGGTCCGTTTAGCGTTCACCTTGGCCCTTTTTGGGGGCCAAGTCCTTTATTTAGATTTTTTCGGGTAGGCGGCGTACGCGCGTCGCCGCTGCGGGGCCGGAGCGCAGGGCCGGGGCTCTTGGGCCGGCTCGGCCGCCGGCAAAGCCCAAATGACGTCGAGCGAGCAAGAACGGGTTTCCGAAAGCGAAGGGCTGGAGCC
>JAZGGY010000319.1:0-2078 GCA_036480675.1 bacterium
CGGGTCAAAAGACGGCGCTTATAAAACGCGTTGGCGGCGCGATGGGTACCGGGACACCGGCCGGCGCCCGCTCGTCGAAAGCCGGGCGCGTTGGAGACGCTTCGGCCGTGGGTACCCCCACCGGCAACCGCCAGGCTTTATTCCCCCGGGCGGGCGACGCGACCGCCGAAGGCGTCGCGGCCGCGGCCCGAAAATCCGCCGGGAAGCGGGTCGCCGCCGCCGTAGCGCAAGGGATCCCCGGCGGCTCGCGGAGCGTCTTCTCGAAGCGCACCGGCAACGCTATAGCTTCCGGGCTGGCGGGCGCGTCGCTCGTTATTGGCGGGATAATCTACGTAATAGGCGCGGCGGTCGTCGAAGCCTTGGCGGCGGGAGCGCGCGGCCTAAAATTGAAACGGTCCGGCGCGGCTTCGGCCCTCGGCTTCGTCGGCTCGGCGTTAAAGATAGCCGAGTACGTAAAGGCCGAGGTATTGCGCCGTACGTCGCTTATATTCGGGTCCCCCTTAGCAGACGAGATGCGCTTCGACGCACCGATAACGACGGAACTTAAGGCCACGACACCCGTCGCCCAGGAGTTAAGCGCGGCGGTGAAATTAAACATCGAAAAGGTCAAGGAGACAGCGTAATGGCCGGAAAGATGTACGTCGGCGACGTAGGGACGAAGATTATTTTAGACATTGGCGTTCCCACCGACGGATTAAGCGGCGCGACATTTTCTGTTTTGAAGAAAATCGGGCAAGCGCCGGCAACGTGGCCGGCGACGCCCTACGGCACGACGGAGCTCATCCATACGGTCGTAGAAGGAGACTATGACGTCGCGGCGACGTATAAATTACAAGCAAAAGTCAACACCGGCACCTGGAGCGGCCGGAGCGAGACCATCGAGTTCCGCATACATGGTCATTTTGAATAACCATCACCCGTTTATCCCTGGGCCGGCGAAATTCGAGTTCGTAGACTAAGGCGGACAGTGAAATGAAAACTTCCAACTTTAAACTATCGGCCCTCGACCCGGGCGCGGTCAGCATCGCCCGCAAGCCTCCCTGGTACTACAACGGGCGTACGTATCCGCCCCTCTTCCCGCCGGCGGGCTTGTTGAAGGACTACCGCGACCGCTTTATATCCCGCCGCGACTACCTGGACCGGTACTTCTGCGAGGTCCTGGGCCCCCTCGACGCCGAGCGCGTCGCCAAGGACCTTAACGCGCTGGCCGCGCCCGGCGAGCCGATCTTGTTATGTTGGGAGTACCCACAGGACGCGGACCTTTTCTGCCACCGGCGGATCGTCGCCACGTGGCTCGAAGGGAAGCTAAACGTCGACGTCCCGGAGGTCGACGCGGCCAACGCCGCGCTTTTCGGGACAGGCGCGGGGTCGCTATTTCGAAAATGACGGCCGCCGAACAAAATATTTACTTGCCGCCGAAGCTGGTATTCCGTCCGGACGAGGTCGCGTCGTGGTTACGCGTGTCGTTGACGACCGTATATCGCGCGCTGCATTCCGGCGAAATTATAGGCGGCAAGGTCCTCAACCAGTGGCGGATCCCGCGCCGCGAGCTCCTGGCGAAACTCGAGTTGGTAGACGACATTGGCATCTACGGCGACGAAGGATAAACCGGTGAAGGCAGGCGAGCTGCCGCCCGATAAAAAGCACTTCCGCGTCGACGAGGCGGCGGACGCCTTGGCAACGTCAACGCGAAGCATTTACCGCATGATCCAGTACGGCGAGCTGGTCAGAGTTAAAAGGCGGGGTAAGCGCGTAATCCCGCGCAGCGAGCTTGAGCGCATCCTGAACGTCGACGCGTATGACGAGGAGGATTAACGTGGCGCAGAGCAAAAGGGCATTTTTCGGCGACGCCGAGCGTATGTACGTCGAGGAGGGCGCGTCGCTCGTGGCCGTCGCCGCGCTGCTGCCCATATCGCCGACGACGGCGAGACGGTGGGCCAAGGAGGGCGACTGGCCGCGCAAACGGCAGGTATTCCTGTCGTCGCCGAAGTCCGCGCTCGCGCTCGCGACGGAGCTTTTAAAGAAGAAGATCGCCGAGATCAACGCGCTCCCACCCGAGTCCGTGGACGCCGCCGTCA
>JAZGGY010000320.1:0-2023 GCA_036480675.1 bacterium
CCAACTGCTTCGCCATCACGAAGCGCGGCAAGGCCCCCTGCCGCGACGCCTGCCCCATAGACCAGGCGGCGCAGGGTTACGTCGCGCTCATCGCGGAGGGCAAGTTCCGCGAGGCGCTGGCGCTCATCCGCAAGCAGAACCCGCTCCCCGGCGTCTGCGGCCGCGTGTGCCACCACCCCTGCGAGGAGGAGTGCCTCCGCGGCGAGGTGGACGCGGCGGTATCCATCCGCGCGCTCAAACGCTTCGCCGCCGACTGGGAGGCCGCCAACGAGCCCGACTATTCCTACGTCGACGACTACGAGATAGAGAAGAAGGGCGAGCGCGTGGCCGTCGTCGGCGCGGGGCCCGCCGGCTTAACCTGCGCCCACGACCTAACCTTCGCCGGCTACGAGGTTCACATCTTCGAGGCGCTGCCGTTCGCCGGCGGTATGCTACGCGTCGGCATCCCCACCTACCGCCTCCCCCGCGACGTGCTGGAGCGCGACGTCGGCTTCCTGGAGAAGCTCGGCATCCAATTCCACTACAACGCCGAACTGGGCAAGACCTTCACGCTCGACGACCTGTTCGAGGACGGCTACAAGGCGGCCTTCGTCGGCGTCGGCGCCCACGAGAGCCTCAAGCTCCGCTGCGAGGGCGAGGAACTGGAAGGCGTCGTCGGCGCCGTCGAGTTCCTGCGGGAGTTCAACCAGGAGGGAAAAGCGTGGGTCGGGAAGAACGTCGCGGTCGTGGGAGGCGGCAACGCCGCCGTCGACGCCGCGCGGACGGCCAAGCGCCTCGGCGCCGACGTCACGATCTTCTACCGCCGCACGCGGAAGGAGATGCCGGCGGACGAATTGGAAATCGAGGGGGCGCTGCGCGAGGGCGTGGGCCTCGAGCTGCTGACGGCGCCCGACCAGATCCTGGGCGAGGAAGGCCGCGTCGTCGGTATGCGCCTGCAGCGGATGGAGCTGGGCGAACCGGACGAGAGCGGCCGCCGGCGCCCCGTCCCGCTCGAGGGCGACACCTACGACGTCGAGCTCGACATGGTCATCCCGGCCATAAGCCAGGCGCCGGCCATAGGCCACCTCGACGCCGACGACGCGATATGCGTCACGAAATGGCGGACCGTGGAGGTCGACGAGAAGACCGGCATGACCGGCCGCGCGGGCGTCTTCGCCGGCGGCGATATGGTCACCGGCCCGGGTACGGTGACCGAGGCCATGGCCCAGGGCCGCCGCGCCGCCCGCGGCATAATCGACTACTTGAACGGCGGCGCGTACCCGGTACCCGAACCGTCGGCCCTCCCGGTGGTCGAATCCGAGGACGTTCCCAAAGACGATGCCGCGCCGACGCCTCGAGCCGAGATGACCGAGCTCCCGCCCGCGAAACGCGAGGGCAACTTCGACGAGGTGGAGCTGGGCCTGACGGAGGAGCAGGCCGTCGCCGAGGCCGAGCGCTGCCTCTCGTGCGGCTTGTGCTCGGAATGTTTGGAATGCGTCACGGCCTGCGAGCCGGAGGCCATCCGGCATTTCGACACGGAAAAATTGGAAGAAATCGCCGTCGGCGCCGTGGTCCTCGCGCCCGGCTTCGAGGAGTTCGACGCCGCGCTCAAAAGCGAGTACGGCTACGGCCGTCTCCCGGACGTCGTAACCTCCATCGAGTTCGAGCGGCTGCTCTCGGCCTCCGGGCCGTTCGGCGGCCACCTCCAGCGCCAAAGCGACGGCGCCGAGCCGGTGAAGGTCGCGTGGCTGCAGTGCGTCGGCTCGAGGGATACCACCGTCAATCGCGGCTACTGCTCGTCGGTGTGCTGTATGTACGCCACGAAGCAGGCCGTCATCGCGCGCGAGCACGACGCCAACGTCGAGCCGACGATCTTCTTCATGGACATGCGGTCCTTCGGCAAGGAGTTTGACCGCTACATCGACCGCGCCGAGAGCGAGTACGGCGTCCGCTTCGTCCGCTCGCGGGTAGACAGCGTCGAGCGCGAGAACGGCAAACTGGTCCTGAAATACGAGGACGAAGCCGGCGCCTTCTCCCGCGAGGA
>JAZGGY010000321.1:0-8948 GCA_036480675.1 bacterium
ATAATGTCGGCGTCGAATGCACGGGCAAGCTTTACGAACGACGACGCCGGGCGCGCGTGTAAGCCGTACTTTTGCTGAACCGTAACCTTTTTACGAATCGCCGCCATAAGACCTACGCCGTCAGGACTCCTACGACCGTCGCGGCCGCGGCCACCAGATACCAACATAGCCCCGGCTTAACGCCTAAACTTTGGACGACTACCGACGCGAGCACGGCGCCGCCCACCGCCGCCGCGGCTCCGAAACCTCCGAAGCCGGTTTGTGCCGCGCGCCACATTACGGCCACCGTAAACGCCCCCAAAAGAAATGAAGCGACGACTTTGACGCTAACGGCAAAACGAGGAAGGTGAAGCATTTTCAGATAACTCGTTACCCGGCGACCGAGTCTCAGGCCCACGTTAAAGAGCTTTATCCTCGCCCAGAAATGAAAGACGTTATATACGACTAGCGCAGAGATCAAGCCGATGAGGGCGTAGCCCGGCAGGGCGCCGTAAAAAACCAGCGCCAATAGAGCCGCCGCGGGCATCAGGCCCGTCCAGAACAAGTCGTCGCCCAGAGCGCCGAGAGCACCCATCATGGCCTTTTTTATATTCGTAACCTCAACGTTCAAGTTCTCGCCGCGGCCGAGCTCGACATGTGCTACGACGCCCAAAATGCAATTCGCGAAGTACGGCTGCGTATTAAAAAAAGATAGGTGCCTGATCACGACTTCTCGACGCTTTTCGGGTGTGCGGTATAACCTCTTCACCACCGGCCAAAGCGCGAATAAAAATCCCAACGACAGCATACGCTCGAAATTGTTCGTAGCCTGGATGAACAACGAACGGATTATCATCTCCGCGCGCGTACGGCGCGGCAACGGCGGGTCACCTTGCTGTCTCGTGCGTTTCATATCAAAAACGAGAATAGAAAGGCTACGGCGGCCGCGACTACGGCGCCGACGCCGAAGGCCACCAGGTTCCGGGCCTTCCAGTAAACCTTCAACGCGGCGCCTATGCCCACGGCGGGCGAAATTACGAACGCCAGCTCCAAGCCGCGGGACCAACCCGGCGTTACGTGCCTTAACGCCAACGTTAGCAACGCCGAGCCAACGAAGATTGCCACAAGCAGGAGGAAAAAGTCTTTCAGGAAAAAATTCGCCACGCCTTTTATAATCGCGCCGCCGAGCGCGAGCGGCCGACCGTCCAGCAAATCGTTCTCGCTCCGGTGCAAAATGCCTACGTTTCGGTTTTTAATCCAAAAATCCAGCCTGCCCGCCAATACGCCGACCGGTATAGCGAGGAACGCCGCAGCTACCGCTCGAGCCGGCAACGGCGCCGCCGACGGCCCGGCCAAACCGACCGCAGCAATGGCCGTAATCGGCGCGCTTGGCGGAACGTACGCGCCGACGGGGATCTGGCCCAACCACAGAAGTTGGAACGTTAACGCCGCCCACACGCCCAACAACGGCTCGCCCACTATATAACCGACTAAGACGGCGCCTACCGCCGGTTGCGCGAACATGAATTGACCTATGGCGATGTTATCCAACCCCAACAGAGCGCCTACGAACGCGACGCAAATCGCCCGTTCCGCGCACGCCAATAATACGTGCCCCTCTAACATTTTCTCAGCTGACCTTTAATGCGATACTACTTTCGAAGCTGCTCTCACCTTCCGGTTGCCGCCGCCAAAAGAAAAAAGACGAGCCTTGGTAAACCTTTTCGAAACCGCACTCCGAACAATTGACGGTATATATCGGCGCGTGCCACAGCGCGTACGCGGGCTCGAGCGTTAAAGTTATCTCCCATTCGGCCAGGCGGTCGGCTATCACGAACGCTGTCTCTTCGGGAGCCGCGAAAACGTCGTTACACCCGAACTCGTCGCGGCTTCTAAGGAACCCGCGACCAGGCATTTCGGACCTAATATTTAAGGTTAATTCTATACCAAGGATAGTCGTCTTAGAAATTTCCGTGGAAAATAAGTAGTTTAAAGCAAAGCCCCGTTCGGATAGCACTATTTTTTTATCCACTTCTACCGTCGCGCGCGACCTGGCGTTAAGCGCGCCGCGGACGCGCCAACCGCCGGCGTCTCGAACAGGCCTACCCCACGAAAACGGTACGAACTCGGCCGCATCCTCGCGCGCGTACGCCTCGACGTCCGCGTCGCCTTCGAACAAGCGCTCCAGGAATAACCTTTTAGGATGCCGGTCGTAAATGAGGTAATTTTCAAGGCCGGATTCCTTGGCACGGTGCGGCGCGTGTATTGTCTTCGGCGCGCCGTCGCCGCCGTCTTCGAGCGCTACCAGCTTATCGTGATAAGGTTCGGGGCGCCTGGCCGGAACGTCGGTCAGAACGGCCGGCGGCGAACGCCGCGTAAATTCCACCGCCGCCAAACCCTGTGCCGTAAGCACAGCCACGACGTTTTCGTTCTTCAACGTGATTTCGGCCACGCCGTCTGCGTCCAAGTCGCCTATTTGCTCGCTCGCCGAAGTTCCTAAATAACGGTCGAGGATCTCTTCAGCGCGGACGAGTTCGTTTTTAACGCCCCGCCGGAGATGCGGGAGGTAGAAGCCGCCGAAGACGCCGTGCCAATAGGCGTCGTTGGCTACCGCCCGCCAAAGGTGGCGCCGGACCCGGTCCGCGTGCACGTCGCGGCCGTCGTCGACCTCTTTCAAACGCTGACTAACTTCTTGGACTCGCTTGTGGAAGAAGTTAACTTCGGCGTATTTCTGGAAGAAAGAGCGGAACCCGGCCCCGGTAACCAGGGCGCCGTCGGCGACGTCGGGCCCCAATCGCTCGAGGCGCCGTTGGGTTTCGGTCGGCAAGGCCCAACGCGTCATCTCGCGGTACGAGGTTGCCGGAAGGTACGCAGGGCCGGCGGCGGGTACGGCGGCGACCGCCTCTCCCAACGTTGCTACGCGAAGCCAATCGCCGTTTTCAGCGAGCGCCGCGAAGAACGCGTCCAACCAACCGTCCTCGTAGCAGAGTTTATGAGTACCGGGCCACTCGCCGAATTTTTCGCCGTCGTCGGCAAGGCACGCCATCCGCGCCCCGGCTTCGTATAATTTTCTGAGGTAACCGATAACTTCGCCAGCCGGCGCGAACGGCACCGAGTATCGCAAGCGTTCGGATATGGGGCACGCCGTCACTGTCGCGCCCTGGTGCTCGGCCAACCACGGACGGTCGAGCTCGTCCGGCGCAATTCCCGCGATCCGAAAATGCCAATCGTCCAAGGCCGTATAGCGTACGTTGGCGTCGGCCAGGATGCCCGGCAAGTGCGGCTCGTAAACCCTTTCGGCAAGCCACATCCCCCGCGGTTCTGCGCCAAAAACGTCCGACAATTTGGCGGCGTACGCGACGATCGAGCTTTTAACGTCCTGCTCGGGTGCCACGGGCGCGAGCGCTTCGTAGTACGTGCCCGTCAGTATTTCGCACTGTCCTTCCGCCACCATTTCCCCAATCGCGGCAACCGCGTCCGGTGCTTCGCTCTCCAGCCACTCCAATAAGGCCCCCGATATATGAAGCGAGAACTTGATGCAAGGGTGCCTCTTTACGACTTCGAAGAAGGGCGCGTACGCACGTTCGTGAACGCGCGCTACGACTTCCGGGAAGTTGCCTACGGGTTGATGGTCGTGTACGGCGAAGGCGAAGATTAACCGCCCGTCCCGCTCCCCGAACGTTTCGCCCCTCCTCGACAGCCGGCCGCTCATAGGTCGCACGGCAGCTTCGAAATTATTTCTACCGGCCGGGCTTGCGGTACCATCTGGAAGTAAACCTTGACGTTCCGGGCGGAGAGTTCGTGCAGCGCCCGGCAGTCTTCTTTGTCCACCGAAACGCTTTCCATTATCTGCCGTTTCCCGGGGCGAAAGTGCATACCGCCGATGTTTAACTTCTCGATCTTTACGTTCATATTTAAAAGGTAGAGGGCGTCGGCCGGCGTTTCGAAAAGTACGATGGCGCCGCGCTCGGCGAAGGCGTCGCGGTTGAGCTTCGCCGCGGCCTCCTTCGGCCGCAGCACCTCTACCTTGACGTCCGCGGGCGCGCCCATCTCCATCATCGTACGAGCCAATTCGTCGTCCGCTACCCGTTCGCTGCATACCAGTATAGAATTGATCTTTAGAAAACGCCCCCAACCGACGACTACCTGGCCGTGTATCAAACGGTCGTCTACCCTGTACAATAAGACGCCCATCTTTAACGTACGCTCGACGTCACTTAACGGAGTTTTTCGGCCAGAACGGCCCGAACGTCGACGATGGATTTCCTACCGGCTTTCACTACCTTATCCACTAAATCCTTAAATTGATACAGGTCGCGGTCGATGGACGCCTCCAGAACCATGGGAAGGTTAACGCCCGTTAAGACGGCGATTTGCCCCGGTTCGCTGTCGCAGACGAGACGCGCCGCTACGTTCGAGCAAGAACCGCCGAACATGTCGACCAAGACGAGGATCTGCCGGGCGCCTCCGCGCTCGAGCTCTTGCCACGCCTCTTCTATTTCGCGCTTTAAGTCGTCCAGGCTCTGGTCGCTGCCGAGACCTACGGCCCGCAACAAAGGAACGCGTCCCATTATCATTGCGACCGAATTTACCAGCTCGCCGGCCAACTCGCCGTGGGCGACGATTATGATTCCGGTCATGTTTTCCCTTTTTTTTCCGGTTGGTAGTTGGCAGCAATCTCGGCGCGTAGTCTTTGGTTAAAAACCCGGGCGGCGTCGAAGCCGTAACGTTTCAATAGATAGTCCAGCGCCGCGACTTCCACGAGCGACGAAATGCTTTTACCCGGTACCACCGGAATAACGATGAAGGGGGCTTCGATGCCGAGGATGTTGACGACCGTCCTGTCGAGCCCCGTACGGTCGTATTCCTCCTTGGGGTCCAGCAATTCGATCTTTACGACAAGCTCCACGTTCTTCGACTTGCGGACGGCACGGATGCCGAATAATTGCTTGACGTTCAGTACACCTAAGCCGCGTATTTCTATATGTTCGCGAATATTCTCCTTGGTATCGCCGACGAGTTCTCCCGTTATGCGGCGTCGCACGTACACTACGTCGTCGGCAACGATGCGATGGCCGCGGCCGATTAGATCCAAGGCGCATTCGCTTTTACCGACCGCGGCGGGACCGAGGATAAGAACGCCGACGCCGTAGACGTCGAGCAAATCGCCGTGAAAGGCCAGCCGGGGGGCGAACTTGTCGCGGAGGTAGTCGGAGATGAGAGCTATTACGTCGGTGGTGCGTCGCCCCGACACGGCTACGGGTATTCCCCGATTACGTGCGGAGACTTTTAGGGCCGGCGGCGGCCTCCGTCCGCGCGCGACAACGAAGCAAGGTAAGCCGTCGTACGACGTGATTTTGTTGAATATTTCCGAGCGTTTTCGTTCGGTCATGCTGGCCAAGTACGAGAGCTCCGTCATGCCGAGGACCTGGACCTGGCGATGCGAAAAACGATCGAAGTAACCCGCAATGGCCAAACCCGGCCGGTTGATTTCCGTGCCGCGCACGCGCCGGTCGAACCCGCCGTTGTCCTCGATCGAGGATAACTTGAGGGTCGCCTCCATCTCGCCGAACATTTCGCCGACCGTTACGCCGACGGGCGGCTTCGTGCCGCCCAGAGATAAATTTTCGACGTTGACGATCTCCTTCCGGCGCTTCGCCATCCGGACCTTAGACCTCTTCCTCTTTTATTGCCGCCAATATGTCGTCCGGCGTTTTCGCCTCCAAGAGCCTTTTGCGAACGGCTTCCTTTTTAAGGAAGCGCGAAAGCTTAGCTAGCGCCCGGAGATGTTCACTGTCAGTGGGCGCGCAGAGGAGAAAGAACAAATGTACTGGCTTCTCGTCGAGCGCTTCGAAGTCGATTCCCTCTGACGAGCGGGCGAACACGGCGACCAATTCTTTGACGACGTCGGGATGGCCTTGGCGCGGGTGCGGTATGGCGGCGCCATTCTCAAAACCGGTACTGCACAGGTTTTCCCTCTCCCGCACCGCTTTCAAGATCGCTAATTCGTCGTTTATTTTGCCGGTTTCGGCGGCGAGCGCGACGAGCTCGCGGAGAACGCCGTCTTTATCCTGGGCTGCTATCTCCATTTTTATTCCACTTGGATCGACGAAATCCGAAATCTTCACGGCTAAGTCACCTCACATTTCAGTACACCCGAAGGGCGCTTCGACGGCAGCGGTCCCGGCTCTAAGGTTCGATTAAGCCGATATTGCCGTCGCGGCGGTGGTAGATAACGCTTATCTCATCTGTTTCTGCGTTTTTGAAGACTAAAAAATCCTGGCTCATGAGGTCCATCTCCATGACCGCTTCCTCCACGGTCATAGGTTTTACCGGTATCTTATCAACGCTGACTATAACGCGCGTGTCCTGTTCTCTCGCCATGGCCCGGTGGTCGTAGACCGTCATAACGGCCTCGCGTATTTTTTCCGGACGTGCTGTGCGCCGGCTCTGGATCCTACTGCGGTACTTCCTTATCTGTTTTTCGATCTTGTTGCTAGCCATATCTATGGACGAATACATGTCGGCGGTATTGCCCTCGCTTCGGATCGTCAAATAGTCGGCCACGATCGTAATCTCGGCGATATGATGGTACCTCTCTATCCTCAACGTTACCATGACATCCTGGACGTCCCTAAGCCTTTTCGTAATTTTATCTATCTTTTTCCCGATATAAATTTTCATCGCGTCCGTAACGTCGACGCGCTTCCCGGTAATCTGCAACCCCACGTGTGCGACCTCCATCTAATTCTAAACATTACGGTGGCAGGGCGCAAAAATCGGCGCCACCGGAACCTAGTTTACCATAGCCACGGTATTGTTTTCAAGCAGCAGCGGATTTCGCGCGGGCCCCGTTTGCGCGGCGATATATGCTGCCGGCCTGGTACGAGGAACGTACGTACGGAGCGCAAGCCGCGCCCAAGAAGCCCATCGCGCTTGCCGCCGCCTCGAGTTCCTCGAAAGCTCGGGGTCCCCAGAAGTGAGCTACCGCTAGTTGGCCCGTACTCGGCCTGAAGTACTGCCCTATCGCGACGATCGAAACGCCGACCGACCGTAAATCCCGTAAAACGGCGTAAACTTCATCCTTCTCTTCGCCCAGACCTACTAGTAGGGCCGACTTCGTCAACGCGCCGGCTTCCGCCGCCCACGCTAATACGTCCAGCGACCTTTTATATTCGGCTCCCGGCCGAACGCCGCCGTACAAACGGGGTACGGTCTCGACGTTGTGGCCGAATACCGCTATCGGCGCCGACGCCACCCGGTTTACGGAGCGGCGAGTCCCCGCGAAGTCCGGCGCCAATACTTCTACGTCGACGTCGGCCGGCGCGGCGCGGACGGCTTCAACGGTCGCGGTTATGTGGTCCGCGCCGCCGTCGGCCAGGTCGTCGCGGGTAGTGGAGGTGAGGACGACGTACTCCAGCTCGAGTGCGGCCGCGGCCCGGGCGACTTTCTCCGGCTCCCCCGGGTCAAGGGATTTGGGGCCGTGCGAAACCGAGCAAAACCGGCAATCGCGCGAACAACCGGGCCCCATGAGCAGAAAAGTAGCCGTTCTATCCTCCCCCATACACCGGCCGCGGTTCGGACACCGGGCTTCCTGGCATACGGTGTTCAATTCCGCAACGGCGCGGCGCGCAGGCCCCCGGCCGACGCGTTCGGTTACGGGCCGTCGCAACCACGCGGGAATACGTTCGCTCTCGTACGTTCGCAAAGTTTAGGGCTTATGGGTCGCCAAACCCTGCCAGTCCTCCAGGGCTTCCGCGACCAGCTCGGCGTACGTCGGGTGTATGGCTATGAATTCACCCAGCTCAGTCACGCTTGCGTTGCACGCCATCGCCGCCGACACGATTTGGACGATTTCCGCGGCGTCGTGGCCGACGGCGTGGGCGCCCAATATTTTACCGTCCTCTTCCACCGCCAGGATTTTAAAGAAGCCGTCGACGAAGCCGTCGGCGCGCGGGCGCCCCAACGCCCGGTAGTCGGCCTTTCCCTCCCGCGCGGCGATGCCGCGTTCCCGGGCGTGGTTCGCGTTCAAACCCACGCCCGCTGCCTCCGGGTCCGAGAAGACGGCCCAGGGTACGCGGTCGTAGTCCATCTCTTTGTGGCCGCCCAGCATATTCTCCACCGCCGCTAAGCCTTGCCGAGTGGCGACGTGCGCCAACATCGGCCCGACGCCGGCGGCGTCGCCCGCGGCCCAGATGCCTTCGGCCGTGGTCGCCATCGCCGGTGTCGTTTTGATGCGGCCACATTCGCTCTCTACACCTACCGACCGAAGTTCCTCTTCGTCGATATTCGCCTGCCGGCCCACGGCGATTAGCGCCCTTTCCGCTTCCAGCGCCCGGCCGTCCGATAGGCGGACGGCGACGCCGTCGCCGCTTTTTTCCAGCTTCTCTACTTTCGCGTCCACTATTATCTTGACGCCCGCGCGTTTCATAAGGCCGGCAAGGCGCCGCGCGACGTCCGCGTCGAGCCCCGGTAGAACCTGAGGCATCATCTCTACCACGGTCACTTCTACGCCGCGCCGTCGGCATATGGTAGCCCACTCGAGCCCTATGGCGCCGCCGCCTACGACGACGAGGCTTTTAAAATCGAGCGGCGAATCGACGAGGTCGTCGCTCTCGAGGACGAGCCGGTGGTCGACCGGTATCGCTGGAAGGACCAGCGTTACGGAACCGGGCGCGTACAATATCCCTTTCCGCGCCTTTATAACGAAATTCGCGTCGCCGTCGACGGCAACCTCGCCGTCGCCGGCCAGACGACCCCGCCCGCGGACGAACTCTACGCCGCGTTTTTCGAACAGGAATTCAATTCCCGCGACGAGCCCGTCGACCAGTTTGTCCTTGTCGGCGACGACATCGCGCCAGGGGCGGGTATCGGTAACGCTGCGCCGGCAATAAAACTTCGTTGGAATGCAGCCGACGTTAAGGCAAGTCCCGCCCAAACGACCCGTCTCCACTAATACGATGTCGGCG
>JAZGGY010000322.1:0-4857 GCA_036480675.1 bacterium
GAGCGCGAGACGCTGTCCCTCGATACCGGCGCGCTCACGCCCGAACAGGTAAATTTGGTTTTGAAGCATCTGCCGGTCGACATCACCTTCGTAGACGAGGAGGATACCGTAAGGTATTATTCGGCCACGGCGGAACGAATATTTCCGCGGAGCCCGGCCGTAATAGGGCGGAAAGTGCAGAACTGCCACCCCCCGAAGAGCCTCCACGCCGCCAACCGACTATTGGAGGAGTTCAAAGCCGGCGAGAGAGACGTTGCGGAGTTTTGGATACGGCAGGGCGAGAAGTTCGTGCACATCCGATATTTCGCCCTGCGCGACGTCGACGGTACCTACCGCGGAACGATGGAAGTTAGTCAGGAAGTATCCGGCGTCCGCGCGCTGGAGGGCGAGCGCCGGCTCCTCGATTCGTAAACGTCTTACCTCCCGGTAACGGCTGATTTCGAGCGGAGAGGTTGAAATCTATGCTGAGCGACAAGATGCAAGAGGCCCTCAACGGCCAGCTCGTCGCCGAATTCTACTCGGCGTACCTGTACCTATCCATGGCGGCGTACTTCGAGGCGGCCGACTTAGCCGGCTTCGCCAACTGGATGCGCGTCCAGGTGCAGGAGGAAATCACCCACGGCATGAAGTTCTACAATTACGTGTACGAGCGGAACGGCCGCGTCGTACTCGGCCCTATCGACGGCCCCCCCACGGAGTGGGACTCGCCGGCCGCGGCCTTCGAGCACGTCTTAGCCCACGAGCGTAAGGTGACGGGGCTCATCGGCGGCTTGGTGAAAATCGCCGTGGAGGCGAAGGACCAAGCAACCGGCTACTTCCTGGAGTGGTTCGTGGAGGAGCAGATAGAAGAGGAAGAGTCCGCGGCGGCCGTTTTGCGGAAGGTCAAGGAGGCGGGCGCCGAGCTGTCCGCGCTCGACGGCGAGCTGGGGGCGCGGGTATTCAAACCGCCCGCGGCTTCCTCCTAAGGCCGGGTCATATTAACCGGCGGAGGTAAACGATGAACGTCGAGGAAGCGCTCAAGACGGCGCTCGAGTTCGAGCATAACGTTCGCGACGCGTACCGCGAGATGGCCGAAACAGCCGGGAGCGACGTCGGCCGCAAGGTCTTCGGCGTCTTGGCCAGCGAGGAGCACCACCACGTCGAGTACCTGGAGAGCCGCCTGAGCGAGTGGCGGCGGACGGGTGCCGTAACGGCCGAGGGGCTGGAGACCGCGGTCCCGCGCCGGGCGGCGATCGAAGAGGGCGTTACGAAGCTCGCGAAGGAAGCCGCCGGCGAGACGCGCGGCGGCGAGGTCGAGATGCTGCGCCGGGCCCTCCACATGGAGACGGAGGCCAGCGAGTTCTACAAACGGATGGTGAAGGAGCTTCCCGAGGAGGCGCGGCCGCTGTTCGCCCGCTTCGTCGAGATCGAGGACGGCCACACCGCCATCGTCCAGGCCGAGCTCGACTACGCGAGCGGCTCGGGCTTCATGTTCGATTTCCGCGATTTCGAAATGGTTTGATAACCCTAAATATTATGCCCAAAGCGAGGAGTTAAGCGAATATGGCCACGACCGAGGAGAACCTCAAGGACGCGTTCGCCGGCGAGAGCCAGGCCAACCGAAAATATCTCGCGTTCGCCCAAAAAGCGGAGCAGGACGGATTGGCCGAGGTCGCCAGGCTCTTCCGCGCCGTCGCGGAGGCGGAGACGGTGCACGCCATGGCGCACTTCCGCCAGATGAAAGCGGTGAAATCGACGGCCGAGAATCTGGAGGCGGCGAAGGCCGGCGAGACGTACGAGTACACGGAGATGTACCCGCCCATGGTGGAAGCCGCGGAGGCGGAGGGCAGCCCGGCGGTGGCTACGTTCAAGTTCGCGTTGGCCGCGGAGGAACGTCACGCCAAGCTGTACGGCGAGGCGCTGGAGGCCGTGAAAGCGGGCCGCGATATCGAGACTGGCGGCATCTACCTCTGCCCGGTATGCGGCAACGTCGTCTTCGGCAAGGCGGAGGCGCCGTGCGAGATATGCAACACCGCGGCCGACAAGTTCGTCAGGATAAATTAACGCCGCCGGCCGCGGCGTTAACGCTTAATGTAAGAGGTAGTTTTAGTCCGGGAGTCGCGTTATGCCTTGGATTAAGGTGATAGGCGAAGACGAGGCCGAGGGCACCGTCCGCGACGCGTACGACGACGTCATCCGCGCCCGCGGCAAGCTCTCCAACATAATGACGGTCCAGAGCTTGAACGCCGAGGCGATGGCGAAGCACCTCGAGCTCTACCTGGCGCTGATGTTCGGCGACTCGGCCTTGAGCCGGCTCGAGCGCGAATTAATCGCCGTGGTGGTCTCGTCGGCCAACCGCTGCGAGTACTGCGTCAACCACCACGCCGAGCCGCTGCGTTTTTATTGGAAGGACGACGCACGCGTCGACGCCGTGATAACGGACTGGCGCGAGGCGCCGCTTTCGGCGCGCGAGCGGGCGTTGGCGGCGTACGCCGACAAGTTGACGCGGGCCCCGGGCGACGTGACGGAGGAGGACGTCGCCGCGTTGCGCGCCCAGGGCCTTTCCGACCGCAATATTCTGGACGTCAATATGATTGCGGCCTATTTCAACTTCGTGAACCGTATTGCCGCGGGCCTGGGCGTGGAATATTCGCCGGAGGAGGTCCGCGGCTACAAGACATAAGGGTGGTGCGCGCGTGGCCGAGAGCGAAATCCGAAAGTTCGAAGCGGAGCGCGAGGAGCTGAACCGCCTCGTCCTCGAGCGCGCCGGCAAAGAGATAAAGCGCTTCTTCAACGTCGACGCCGGCGTCTACCGCGACGGCGCGCTGCCCGCCAAGGTGAAGGAGCTGCTCGGGTTGGTATCGTCGCTCGTCCTGCGCTGCGACGATTGCGTCACGTACCACCTTACGCGTTGCAACGAGGAGGGCGTGACCGACGGCGAGCTGGAGGAGGCGCTCGCGGTGGGGCTGGTCGTCGGCGGCTCCGTCACGATGCCGCACCTGAGGCGCGCCTTCCGCGTGTGGGACGAGCTGAAAGGCGAAGGCCGAACCTAAAGAGAGGACGAACGTTATGGCGGACAAGGCGAAGATATTCGCGGAACTTTTGCCGGAACTCGAGGCGACGCTCAAGGGAGGTGCCACGAGGGACGGGAAGCTGCAGCGCGTATGCGACCTCCTCAAGGGCAAGGTGTCCTATTTCGACTGGGTCGGTTTCTATATTACCGATCCCGAGAAGCCGGACGACCTCGTCCTGGGGCCGTACAACGGCGCGCCCACCGAACACGCGCGCATTTCCGTGGGCACCGGCATCTGCGGCCGCGCGGCGCAAACGCGGCGCATGTTCGTCGTCCAGGACGTCTCCAAAGAGACCAACTACCTGGCGTGCAGCCCGGACGTCAAGGCCGAGATCGTTCTGCCCATCCTCGTGGGAGGCGAGATATGGGGCGAGATTGACATCGACTCCCATACCCCCTCGCCGTTCTCGAGCGACGACGGCGAGTTCCTGGGGAAAGTGTGCTCGCTCGTGGCCGAGATGGTGCGCAACGAAGGCTGACTGTTTTACCTAACAAGGCGGCGGCGTTATGGTAATAGAAATAGTCGAGAACGTTTACTGGGTCGGCGTCGTGGATTGGGCCTTGCGCCACTTCCACGGCTACGAGCTATCCACCCCCCGCGGCTCGACGTACAACTCCTACCTCATAAGAGACGAGAAGACGGTCCTGGTCGATACGGTGTGGGCGCCCTTCGCCGACGACTTCGTCGCCAACGTCCGCGACGTCGTCGACCCGGCGACAATCGATATCGTCGTGGCGAACCATGCCGAGTCCGACCACTCCGGCGGCCTGCCCGCCATAATGCGCCACTGCCCCGACGCGACGGTGGTCGTCTCGAAGCGCGGCGCCGAGAGCATCCCCGGCCACTACCACCAGGACTGGAACTTCAAGGCCGTCGGCACGGGCGACAAGATAAATATCGGCAAGCACGAATTAATATTCGTAGAGGCGCCCATGCTCCACTGGCCCGACAGCATGTTTACGTATCTTACCGGTAAGAACCTGTTGATGCCCAACGACGCCTTCGGCCAGCACTACGCCACCGCTCGGCGTTTCAACGACGAGGTCGACCAGGGGGAGCTGTGCGAGGAGGCGCTACGGTACTACGCCAACATCCTCACGCCGTTTAGCGATTTCGTAAAAAAGAAGATCGACGAGGTCCTGGCGCTCGGCCTTCCCGTCGACATTATTGCGCCGAGCCACGGCGTCATCTGGCGGGACGAGCCGCTCCAGATCGTCGAGAAGTACAAGGAGTGGGCCGCGCAGGAGGGCGAAGAGCAAGCGGTCATCCTGTACGATACGATGTGGCAGGGTACGCGGCATATGGCGGAGGCGGTGGGGGCGGGCCTGGTCGCGGAGGGCGTACCGTACAAGATCTTCTATGCACCGGCCGCGGACCGCAACCGCGTCCTGACGGAGATATTCCGCGCCAAGGCCGTAGTCGTCGGCTCGCCCACGGTAAACCGCGGCTACATCTCGACGCTGGGCACGTACATGGAGGACCTGCGCGGCCTGGGCTTCAAGAATAAAATCGGCGCCGCCTTCGGCTCGTACGGCTGGAGCGGCGAGGCGGTTAAGATGCTGGAGGAACATCTCGAACGGTGTAAGATAAAGGTCGCCGCGCCCGGCGTGCGCGCCAAGTGGCAGCCTACCGCTGACGACCTTGCCGCGTGCGCGGAGCTGGGCCGGGCCGTCGCTCGAGCCGTGAAAGGGGCGTAGCGTGTCGGCTGCATATAATCCGCGGTGTCTATTTGATTTGACGTACGGCCTGTACGTCGTGACGTCGTGCGCCGACGGCAAGGCTAACGGCCAGATCGCCAATACCG
>JAZGGY010000323.1:0-2485 GCA_036480675.1 bacterium
TCCTCGTAAAAGGCGCCCGCTCCGCCGGTCACGCGTACCTTCGCGCTAACTCGGCCTTCCGAGCCGTTGTACAACTCGAGAACGAGCGAACCGAAAGTGCTCCAATCCCGGAGCGGCGGCCTGAACTCGAGCTCGCCCGTGCGCTTCGCCTTAAGCCGAGCAACGAACGCCGGCCCGCCCGCAACGTTCGCATCCGCTAAAACGTCGGTATGGTCGAAACCCTTATCCGAAATATCTTCCGGCCCCCCGTCGCCGTTCAAGACATAACGCCTTAGAAGTTGCTTCAAGACGAAGTCGCCGCGGCCGCCCGCGCCGGAAGAGGCCGCCCTCTCGTAACCGGGCGCCGTCGCGGCCAGCGTCCGCCCCCGAGATACGTAACGCAACTCGTAGTCGCCGTTTCGGTCCGTCACCGACGCCAACGGCCCGGCTCGTACCACCGCGCGCGCAACGGCCGTACCGTCGTCGCTCACCGCGCGGCCCCGCACCAAGTTCTCTGCTATTTCCTGGCGCCACTCGCTCTTGACCAACGCCACCGCCGCAGCTTCGCGAGCTTCATATAGCGAAGCCGCCCCGACGCCGCTCCCTCCACCGGGAGGCAACGTCGGGACGACGCCAGCCGCAAGTTCGTCGGCGTACGCCGCCAAGCCTGCACTACTGAGCGTCGATAAATACGCGTAATCCTCGGCCGCTTCGCGCAGGAGCTTGAGCCGCACGCTCGGCAGCGGTTTGTTCAAACCCAGCTCGGTCCCCGGGTATATCAACGCGTACGCGCCGTTACCCCACTTGTTGCGCGGGTCGTCGGATAGCAGCTTCGCATTTTTCCCGGGGAAATACGACACGTCACCCAACGTTACGACGTCGCCGCGAAAACGCCACAACGCCCAGCCGACGAGGCGATGGTCACCGGCCGGCCGGTCGACGTAGCCGGCAAGGCCGCCGGCCTTAAACGCCACGCCGACGCCCTCGCGCCGTAACCGGGCGAGCAATTCCGGGTACGCCTCGCCCTCGGCAAAAGTCTCGACGCGGTAATCCCGAAACGCGTAGTCGGGCGGGAATTCCGCGGGCAGCGTTGCTTCGCCCGCGACGGCGCCACCCACCGGTCGAAAGGGCCGCAGGCCGTGCTCCTTAACGATAGCGTCGTACTTGCTTAATATGGCCCGGCCGTCTTCGGCATCGGCCTTAACGCCGTGAAGGCGGCATACTTCGCCGGCGTTTACCGCTGCAACGAACGGCGACGCGCCGTCGCGGCTCAGCTCGAAATCCCACACCGCGAGCTCGAGCGGGAGAGAGTATTCGCCGCCGGACCACCTGAGCGTAATCTTACCAACGTACTTACCGGACAGCGTATCCGACGGGACGAAGAGGTCGAACCAGAAAACGGTATTCTCGCCGGCGGCGACGTCGGCGTGCCCTATAACCGGGACCAGCGGGTCGGGCCATCGGCCCGGCCCCTCCCCCACCGTGAAATTCGTGGCCAAATCGACCGAGGGCCACGTGATGGGGAGGTATAACTCGCGGTAGACGGAAATGTTCGCCGCGGCGACCTTGCCCCTGGACCCGTCGAGGTCATATATCTCGAAAGAAACGACGCGCGCCCGGTCCGAGTTTATAATTAATTGGAAAGGCGCCCACTCGCCGCGGGCGGCCTTCAAGCCAATATGCTCCCCGTCCCAGACGTACGTCTCGGCGGGCCGGGGCGCGTCCGGTTTAATCTTGGCGGTACTGCCCTCGGCCCATATTACCACTTCGGCTTGAGCCGAAGCACAGGCCGCGAAAAATATTGACGTGAATATTAACCGGTAGCGTAAACGCAAATCAAAACGACGCCCATTTAGCGGAATAGCGCTTTAACTTTTCCCATACTCGCGGGCGCTACGGTCGGGTAAGCGGGCTCCTGCTCGGCGGCCATCCCTTTAACCTTGTTGAAACCGGGAAGGAGAAAGACCCTCGAGCCCGTCGACGTGTACTTCGCGATCGAGTTCAGGTCGTAAATGGCGACCCACGCGGAGCCGTCGCCGCTGTTGACCGTGACGACGTTTACCATACCGCCCGCGCCGACCGTATTCACGATCGAGCCGCCGGCGTTCAGCTTGTAAAGAGCGTTCCCGGCGCCGACCCAGCTCGAGTCGTCGGAATGGTTTACGTCGACGCAGAAGCCGCTCGCCAGCGCCGTCCGGAAGACGACGCTCCCCGCGGTGCTCACGCGGACGACGTTGCCGCTCTCGACGACGGAAACGGAGTTATCCCGGGCGTGGGCGGCGCACCCGCCGGGCGAGCTGAAGCCGCCGAACGACGAGATTACCGAACCCGCGGTCGTGACCCGTAGCAATACGCCCGCGGTTCCGTCCGTCACCCAGCACGTCCCGTCGGCGGCGGCGGAAGACACCCAGTTCGCCCGCCCCAACGGCACGTTGGCCGTCTCCGTACCGTTTTTATCCAGCCGGGCGACGCCGCGGGGGTTGTGAAGGCGGATCCAGCACGCCCC
>JAZGGY010000324.1:0-3963 GCA_036480675.1 bacterium
GAAGGCGTTGTTCCGGTAGGGGCGCCGGCGCGGTGGTTTCGTAGGGGCGTACCTTAAGGTGCGCCCACCTTGGCCTTTAAAAGATATGTCCGGGCCGGCCTTCGGGCCGGCCTTTTTACGTTGGAAATACTCCCGGTTTTCTGTTATATTTATTTTCAGAGGGCAGTAAGTAAATCGAGGAGGTAAAGGGAAATGAATAAGCTCGCGATAACTACGGCCGCGGCGCTGACGGCGCTGGCGGCTGTATGCGCTTTCGGCGACTGGGTCTACGAGGGCCAGTGGGGCACGTACGGTACGGGGGAAGGTCAATTCCGTCACGCTCTGGGCATCCTCGCCGACACTAATACCTACGTTTACGTAGCGGACACCAATAACCACCGCGTCCAGTACTTCCGCGAGAAGGGGTTTCCCCTTGGCGAGTGGGGCGAGTACGGCAATGGTGACGGGCAATTTATACAGCCGCGGGATCTGGCGGAAGGCCGCAGGGGTGATATATACGTCGTTGACGGCGCGAACCATCGGGTACAGTATTTTTCCGGAACCGGTTCCTTCCGCGGTAAGTGGGGTACTACCGGCACCGGGGACGGTCAATTCTACGAACCCTATGGTATAGCCGTAGCGGCCGACGGAAACGTTTACGTATGCGACACCGAGAACCACCGCATCCAATACTTTAACTCTACCGGTTCTTTCCTCGGGAAATGGGGTTCGAAAGGCGGGGGAAGTGGCGAGTTCGAAGACCCGCGGGGGATCGCAGTCGCCCCCAACGGGAACATCTATGTCGCAGATTCGTTTAATTACCGGATCCAGTACTTCACCCCCACAGGGTCTTACCTGGGCGCGTGGGGGAAGCGTGGTAAGGGCGAAGGCGAGTTCAACTTCCCGTGGAGCCTAGCCATATGGACCACGGGCGACGTCTACGTGAGCGACCTATACAACCTCCGGATACAGTACTTCACCTCCACCGGTTCTTATCTAGGGAAAATCGGCGGGAGCGGGCAATTCAACTCCCCTATCGGCGTAAGCTTCGGCGTAACCGGCGAGCGGATTTACGTATCCGATGCGGGGAACAGCCGGATACAATATTACCGGTGTACGAACCCGGCCGTCGCGCCCGCCTCCCTAGGCCGCGTGAAGGCGTTGTTCAGATAACCTCCCGTTAGTTCGCATACGTACGGGCCGACTTTCGGGTCGGCCCTTTTTCGCGGCGCCGGGTTCGCGCCCGAACCTGGGGGCTGCCTACGGCTCGAGCCGGTTTCTTACTTGACTATTGTTATACAGTATTTAATAATAGGCGGCGTTCGATAGAAGTAACCGCGCGCGTCGGCGAAAAGGGGTGTGGGCGTGGCTGGAGCGCAGGAAAAGGGGGTAACGGCGAAGCGGGGCTCGCGCCGCGTACGGCGCTACGAAGAATTTTACCCAGGTTCGGCTGCATGCCGGCCTGGGGCTTTTTAGTAACCGGGGCCGATAATCAAGCTTGAGTGGAGGTAGATCGATATGTTACGGACAGCTGCTGTTGTTTTACTCCTAATACCGGCCGTGGCGTTCGCCGCGGAGCAGTGGAACGTCGGCGTCGTGGACGCCGGCGGGAACGTGGGACAGTACAATTCCCTCGCCTTGGACGGTAACGACCGCGCACATATTTCGTATCTCGAGTTTTTGAGCGCGTCCAGCGGCAACCTGAAATACGCCACGTGGACGGGGAGCGCGTGGGCCATCGAGGCCGTGGACACGAGGGGCAACGTCGGCCGGTATACCTCCGTCGACGTCGACGGCCAGGGTTACCCCCATATCTCTTATTATTACGGGTCCAGCGGCTTCGACCTGAAGTACGCGCGGTGGAACGGCACGCAATGGCTGACCGAGGCCGTGGACACGGCGGGGAACGTCGGACTGTATACCTCGATCGCGTTGGACAACCAGGGACGACCTCACATCTCGTACTACGACGCCTCTCCCGGCCAAAAAAACCTCAAGTACGCCAGGTGGACCGGCAGCGCGTGGAATATCAAGACCGTGGACGCGGGTGGGGACGTGGGGTGGTGGACGTCCCTCGCTCTCGACAGCCAGGGCCGCCCCCATATCGCGTACCGCGACGAAGGCAACAGAGACTTGAAGTACGCGAGGTGGACGGGGAGCAGCTGGGATATCCAGACCGTCGATTCCGCGGGCACCAAAGGCGAGTATGCTTCCCTTGCGCTGGACAGTAACGACCGCCCCCATATAGCGTACTGCTACTCGTACGTCGAATACGTATTCACGTTACACGACCTCCGGTACGCCCGATGGACCGGCAGCGCGTGGGATATTCAGACCGTGGACAACCCCCGTCGGCTGGAGTTGGGCGAGTGGACGTCGCTCGCGCTCGACAACCAGGACCGCGCCCATATCTCGTGTTACGAGGGCGGTTCCAACCGCGACCTCAAATATATCAAGTGGACCGGCAGCGCGTGGGACTTCGTGACCGTGGACGGCGGCGCGGATTACGTGGGCAGATATACTTCCATAGCCCTGGACAGCCTGGGCAATCCTCACATTTCGTATTTCGACTTTACCAATAATAACCTGAAATACGCCTGGTACGGGGACCCGGAAATAGGTATTGACCTGATTTCCTTCGCGGCTACCGCCGGGGGTAAAAACGCCGTAGTCGTCACCTGGGAGGTTAAGGAACGCGTCGCCGGCTTCAACCTCTACCGCGAGACGGCGTCGGCGGAGGCCGCCTCCGAACCGGTCAAGATTAACGACGCCCTGATCACCGGCCGCTCGCCCTACCGCTACCGCGACGAGGCGGTGGCCGCCGGCGCGAGGTACCGCTACTGGCTGGAGATCGTGCCGCTGGCCGGCCCGTCCGAGCGCCACGGCCCGGTGGAATGTACGACGGGCGTCAAGGCCTCCTTCGCACTGGCGCAGAACGCCCCCAACCCCGCGCGTACCGCCGCGACTATCGCGTTCTCGGTCCCCGGGGCCTGCGACGCGAAAGTAACGTTTTACGACCTCGCAGGCCGCAGCGTCGCGTCCTACTTCTCGCGCGCGGCGGCGGGCGAAAACGAACTGGCCGTGGACGTTTCCTCGCTGCCCCCCGGCGTTTACGCGTACCGCCTCGAGGCGGGAGGCGGCGCCGCGACGAAGCGGATGGTCGTGGTTCGGTAAGGTGGCGCCGCGTCCCCCGCGTGAAGGCGGCGTTTAATTGAATCGTCATTGATTAGTTGGAAAGGGGTATATGAAATGGTAAAAAGGTCGGCGATAGCGATCGGCCTCGTCGCGGCCGCGGCCGGTTACGCGGCGGCAACCGGCGGGTCGATCGTTTCCTCGTTTCGGTCGCCGCACGCGGCTACCACGCCTCGGGGCATGGCGTACGCCCCCAACCATTCGCGGCTGTACCACGTCTCCAGCGACAGCCCGTACATCTTCGCCACCGATACGTCGGGGTCGATCGTAAAGTCCTTCACGTGTCCGGCGAACACGCGGGGCGTGGAGGGCCTGGGCGAATCGCAGGGCCACGGGTTTTGGACCTGCTCGTTTTCGCCGGCGGTAGCGTACCGGGTATCGACGACCGGAAGCATTGTGTCGTCGTTCGCGGCGCTCTCTCGGCCCAACGGCTTGACCCGCGAGGGTGATTATATCTGGCTGTCCTCCGAGACATCGAACGTCATTTACAAACATCGGACTACCGGTTCGCTCGTCTCCTCGTTCGCCTCCCCCGCCGGCGTGAGTTCCGGTCTGGATTGGGACGGCAACTACCTTTGGCTCGCCGACGCCAATACGGGTTCGAAGATTTACCAGCTGACGACCACCGGTTCGGTGCGCCGCGCGCTTAAGGTACCGGTAGGCCGGGCGGCCGGCGTCGCGTTCGACGGCACGTACGTTTGGTACTGCGACTTGACGTCGCCCAAATACGTGTACCGGATTACGATCGGCAAGATCGCCGTCTCCCCGGTCTCCCTGGGCCGCGTGAAGGCG
>JAZGGY010000325.1:0-4627 GCA_036480675.1 bacterium
AGACCTCGCCGATGGAGTAAAATATCTTGTGGCGGTCGCTTAGAAAATCTTCAACCATGACGTTACCCCCGGCGGCTTAAATCTCCACTTCCAAGGAAAAATCGAGCGCCGGCGCGGAATGGGTCAACGCGCCCACGGATATGCGTGTCGCGCCGGTGCGGGCGTACGCCGCTACGTTAGACAACGTGACGCCCCCCGAGACCTCTACGACGGCGCGGCCTTCAATAGCGATGCAAGCATCGCTCGCGGCGTCGGGGTCGAAGTTATCGAGCATAATAACGTCGGCTCCGGCCGCTGCGGCCTCTTCCGCCTCCGCGGCGGTTTCAACCTCGACATAAATCGGCATACGTCGGCCGCGTTTCTCTTGCGCTTTTTTAACCGCTTTCGCAACGCCGCCGCATAACCTTTTGTGGCTGTCCTTCACCATGATGCCGTCGTAAAGGCCGAGGCGGTGGTTTTCGCCGCCTCCCGCCCGTACCGCGGCCTTCTCGAGGGAACGTAGGCCGGGTGTCGTCTTCCGCGTATCGAGTATCGTTACCGTAACGTTATCGGCGCGGGCGACGAACGCCGCCGTCAAGGTCGCGATGCCCGAGAGCCGTTGTATGAAGTTGAGCGCCACCCTTTCGCCGGCCAGTATCGGCCCGGCCGGCCCCCGCAACCTCGCCACCGCCTGGCCCGCGGAAAATTTACGACCGTCCTCTACCACGATTCTGAATATTACCCGGCGGTCTAACGCACGAAAGACGCGGCGCGCGACTTCCATCCCGAAAAGGACGCCGTCGTCGTGGGCGACGACCGCGGCTCGTGCCCGTACGTCGCCGACGCCGAGCAAAGTAGTCGTCAGATCTCCTGTGCCCACGTCCTCTTGGAGGGCCCGAGATATGACGTCATCCCAATCCGAATCCGTCGGCACGGCCAACGCTTTTCAATTCCCGCTTTCCCGCCCTATCTCCAACATGCGGTCTATCGCCCGTCGGGCGGGTTCGGCGATATCCGGCGGCACCGTTATCTCGTATTGCATATCCTGGAGCGCGGCACGGACGCTTTCGAGATTGGTCAGCTTCATGTTCGGGCAGACCATCTCCTCGGCCACCGGCCAGAAATTTTTCCCGGGGCAGCGTTTCTTCAACGGGTACAGCATCCCTTTCTCGGTACCTATTATGAAGTCGGAGGCGTCCGACTCCGCGCAGTACTTGAGCATGCCGCTCGTGGAACGTACGGCGTTCGCGAGCTCGATGACCTCCATACGGCATTCCGGGTGTACCACGACTTTGGCGCCCGGGTGCTCCCCCTTGGCTTCCAGGACCATCTCCGCGGTAACGCGGGCGTGGGTGGGGCAACAACCCGGCCAAATAGTCAAGTCGCGCCCGGTCATTTTGCGCACAAACGCGCCCAGGTGCTGGTCGGGGGTAAATATTATCTCGCGGTCCTCCGGGATGGAAGAAACGACTTTTACGGCGTTGGCCGATGTGCAACAAACGTCGGTCACGGCTTTCGTCGCCGCGGTCGTGTTTACGTACGATACGACGACCGCGCCGGGGTGTTTCTCTTTAAGCGCTAAAACGTCCCCAGGGCGGACCATTTGCGCCATGGGGCAATTTGCATCTTGTTCCGGTAAGAGTACCGCCTTTTCCGGATTGAGCAGCTTCGCTGTCTCGGCCATAAACCTAACGCCGCATAAGACGATGACGTCGGCGTCGGTTTGGGCCGCGACCTGAGCCAGGCCCAAGGAGTCGCCGACGAAATCCCCTATGTCTTGGACTTCGGCGATCTGGTAATTGTGCACCAGGAAGGCCGCGTTCTTGGTTTTTTTTAAGTCCGCTATCTGTGCGAGCACTTCGCTCTTACTTTCGGCGGCCGCATCTACCTTCATAATAACGTTAATCTCCCGGTACCGTTTGACGGAAAGCCTCGGCGAGCGGGCGGTCGGCGTCTACTTTTAGGCCGTGGGCCGTTTCGTTACCCGTTACGAAATATATTTCGTGCAAGCCGGACCCGGCCAATATAGGGTATTTCGTTTTGAATTTTTTACCCTTCAATTTAATAATGTTTTGGACGTTGCCGTCTGCTATTTTTAAGCCATCGGCGTTCGGCAATAGTTCCCCCTCGGCCTCCAGGACGTAGATGGTCGATTCTCCGCGCTCTCGGTTCTCCGAAGTAACGCCAACGTCGGTTATTCCGGCGCTGAAGTCGAACGGTTTCGCCGGGTCGAATTTGCCCATAAAGAACCCTTTCATGGTGCCGAATTCGTCCGCAGGTCGGCTCGCGAAGACCACTTTGTGCGGGCCGCCGGCAACGCGAAACCACAGGTCGACCGCTACCGAACCGTTTTCGGGTTCGAATATGCGGGTATTAACTTCGTCTAACCACACGCCGACCAAATCGTCTGTTTTTAGCGTTAAGGTTACTTTTAGGACGTCGGTAGTTTCCTTTTTGAGTTTTATTTTGTTAAATTTTATGGAGCGTTTGGAGAAGACCTGGGTGCAGAAAAGCGTCCCTTCCTCGGAGGCCACGCACCCGATACCCGAATGCGTGAAACGGCGGTCGAGGATGTTTTCGCGATGGTATTCGCTCGCGAGAAGTAGCTCGGTGAGTTTGCGGCCCACCTCTTCCGCGTTGGCGGAAGGGGGCACGCTGTTCTCGGAGGCCAGGTTCTCCGCGACTGATATATCCGTCAGGCCGGCGCTGTAGACGCGGTCCAAAACGTTTTTTAAACCGGGGGTCGGCGAATCGTGGGCGAAATAATAAAGCCGTGTCATCTCGTCGGAGTGCTGGCGCGCCGCGGCCGTCAAACTGTCGTCGTGCGTAAGGGGAGGTAGCCCTTGCTCTTCCCTAACCCGGTTAACCTCTTTAAACATCGCTCTTTCAACTTCCGGTATCCCTAGTATTTCGGAAAAGAGATCTCTTTGTAGGTGAATCTCGTCGGCGGCCGGCGCGGCCGCAGTTAAGGCTAAAACGACTATTATATTCCGAAAAGCACAACGGACTAAATTATTTTCCACTTAAAGAACATTATCACGTAACTACCATAAACGCAAGGAAAAAACTTGCGTTTCGTTTTATATAATGTTAGAAATTATACGTGGTTACGGCGTCCAAAACGCTGGTAGTAGGTCTTACGGGGTTAATCGGCGCCGGGAAGAGTACCGTCGCCGAGTTATTATCCAAGAAGGGGGTTCCGATTATTGACGCGGACGTCTTGGGCCGCGACGTTTTGGCGACGTCGAGCCGCGTAAAAAAAGAACTACGAGCAGCGTTTGGACCATCAATATTCACGGCTTGCGGCGACGTCGACAGGAACGCTTTGGCTCGAGCAGCCTTCGCGTCCGAGGAGGCGGCGGGGCGATTGAACGCCGTAGTCCACCCGCCGTTATGGGAACGCATAAAGCGCGAGGTGACGGCCTATGAAGACGCCGACGTGGTTGTCATAGACGCGGCTCTTATAGTAGAATGGGGCACGGCGTTGCCGGTCGACGTCGTCGTCGTGGTGGACGCTCCCGAGGGGGTTCGTAAGCAACGGTCGTGGAGCAAGTACGGCGAGGAAGATTTCTACGCCCGCCAATCCCGCCAATTCGACGACCAACGTAAGCGTGCTCGGGCGGACGTTATAGTCGACAATTCCGGGCCCTTAGCCGAACTGGCAAAGAAGGTGGACCTTTTGTACGGGTTATTATTAGAAATGGTTCACGGGAGGATGCTCGAAACCAAACCTTTGGAGATTTAATAAGTTATGCCTTATATAGTTAAGGTCGAGGGTCGCTTCGCGGCCGCGCACGCGGTCCGCGGGTACGACGGCTCGTGCGAAAGGCTGCACGGCCATAACTTCGCCGTAACCGCCGTCGCCGAAGCTGCAGCCTTGAACGAAATAGGAATCGCCGTAGACTTCAAGGAATTAAGCAAGCACCTTGGCGACGTGCTGGAAGTTTTGGACCACCAGAATTTAAACGAGTTACCTGCGTTTTCGGCACGCAACGCTACCGCCGAAAATATCGCGGCCTTCGTTTATGAGAAATTGGCGCCGGAGGTCAAAGCGCTGGGCGCGACGTTGCGCCGCGTAACGGTCGAGGAGTCGCCGAAATATGCCGCGTCGTTCGTCCCGGACCTATAACGCCATTGTCCTGCTATCCGGAGGCCTTGATTCCGCCCTCAACCTGGCGCTCGCCCGACGTTACCGCGCGCCGGCATTGGCGCTGACCTTCGACTACGGCCACCGGGCGGCCCGGGCAGAGGCCCGCGCGGCAAAGAAACTATGTGTTTATTACGGCATCGACCGGCGGCTCGTTCCGTTGCCGTGGTTTCGCGACCTATTGCCGCGACGACTAGGCCAAGTAGGCGCGTCCCTTCCCTCTCGCCTTTCAGACGTAGATGCGGTCTGGGTGCCGAACAGGAACGCCGTCTTCGTGGCCGTTGGCGCGGCGTTCGCCGAAGCTCTCGGCGCCCACGTAGTAGTAGCCGGTTTCAACGTCGACGAGGCGGCTTACTTCCCCGATAACTCGGTGGCGTTCGTGAAGGCCGCGAACCGTGCGCTTCGCTACTCTACGGCCCGCAAGGTCAAGCTCGTATCGTATACGAGCTCGCTGAGAAAAGCTGCTATAGTGAAAAGAGCGATCCGCATCGGCGTACCGCT
>JAZGGY010000326.1:0-2498 GCA_036480675.1 bacterium
TTCGACTTCCTGGCGCCGCCCAGGCTCGGCGACCATCGCCGCCTGCAGAACGCGTCGGCGCTGGGGGCGGCGCGCATCTTCGACGCGTTGTCGTCGGCCGGACGGACGGTGGGCGCCGTGAACGTGCCGCTCACTTTTCCGCCGCGCCCCGTCAACGGCTTCGTCGTCCCGGGGATGCTCACGCCGAAATTCGCGGACGAATACCTCTACCCCCCCTCCCTCGGCGCGGAGATTCGCGCCGTGGGCGACTACTTCGTCGACATGGACCCCGCCTACTTCGAGGAAGTCGGCGAGGAGGACTTCCTCCGGGAGCTGCGGCGCGTCGAGGAAGCACGCAAGAGGGTGGCACTTCACCTGTGGGAATCAAAGCGGCCGGACCTCTTCGCCGTCGTCTTCACGGGCGTCGACCGCTTGATGCATTTTTACTGGGACCAACTCGAGCTCGTCCGCGAACACTACGAGTGGCTCGACGGCGCGCTGGGCGAATTCCTGGAAGCCGGCGGCGCCGACGTTACGGCGATGGTCATCTCCGACCACGGCTTCGGCCCCGCCGAGCGCGAGGTCGACCTCGCCGGGCACCTCATCAGCCGCGGCTTTATGACGCTGCACGAAAAGAAGGGGCCGTCGCCGCGCCGCTTCATGGACGCCGTTGCCAAACTGGACGCTTTCAACCTCCGCAAGCGGCTGCCGCGGCGCTGGCGGGCCGAGGCGCGGGGCCGAATTATGGAGCGCCTTTCGGTGTTCGCCGCGGTGGATTGGAGCGAGACGAAAGCCTTCCCCGGGACCGCGACGCAGTACGGCGTCTACCTCAACGTCGCCGGCCGGGAGCCCGAGGGCATCGTGCGCCGCGCCGACTACGAGAGGGTCCGCGAAGAATTGATAACGAGCCTGGACGAGCTATTCCCGGGCCTGGCCGCTCGCGCGCTGCGCCGGGAAGAGGTGTACTACGGGCCGGCCCTGGACGACGCGCCCGACGTCTACCTGCCGCTGTGGGAGGACGGCGTTCGCCTTAAGGAATTCTCCGACGACCCGGCGGTCGCGCCGCGGCGGCGACGCCCGGGCGAACACCGGCGGGAAGGTATCATATTCGTCCGGGGGCCCGCCGTAACGGCCGGCGCCGCGCTCGCGGAAGCGAACCTGGCCGACGTGTACCCGACGGCGATGTACCTGATGGGAGAGGCCGTGCCGGCGGGGCTGGACGGGCGCGTTCTGGCCGAAATCGTAAAACCCGAACTCCTGGCCGCGGCACCGCCGACCTATGTCGATTACGACGTCGGCGGCGTAGGCTACGCCGACGGCGAAGACGCCGCCGTCCGCGCCCGGCTGGAGGGTATGGGTTATCTGGGCTAGGCGGCCGTGACGGAAATAATCCGAACCGAGGGCATCGTGCTTCGGCGGCGCGACTTCAGCGAGTCCTCGCGCATCGCCGTGGTCTACACCCGCGACGCCGGCAAAGTCCAACTTTTGGCCCGGGGAGCGCGTATCCTTAAAAATAAATTCGGCGCCGCGCTCGAGCCCTTGAGCCGCGCCGAGTTCGTCTTCTACTGGCGCGAGAGTAAAGACCTGTTCACGCTCGCCGAAACCGCGATCATAAGGCCGGGGCGTTTCATACGCGAGGACGCGAAACGCCTCCCCTTCGGCCTGGCCGTAATTGAAGCCACCGACAAACTGAGCGGCGAAGGCGACGCCGACGCGGCGTTGTTCGAACTCGTGGCGTCGTCGCTCGCGGCGCTTGACAGCGGCGGGCCGCCGGCGGCGCTGCTCTCGCAATTCCTATTCAAGCTGGCGGCGCAGCTGGGATTTAAACCGGACATCGGCAAGTGCGCGAGCTGCGGCCGAACGGAGCCCCGGGAGGGGGTGGCGCTGGTCATCAAAGAGGGAAACGTCGTATGTCGCGATTGCCAACCGCCCGTCGGCAACCTTATAACGCTGTCGGCCGCGGCTTATAGATACGTAAATACGTTAACGTCGCTCGAGCCGTCGCGGGTCGGTTTCGTCAAGGCCGGCCCAGAACTCGTCGAACAAGCCCTTTCCTTTATCCACGCCCACCTCCGTTATCACACCGGCCTGGAAATAAAGAGCTTAGCCTTTGCGAACCTGATATAAACTACCCCGCGGTTAAAGCGTTTGTTTGACGTATTAACGCAAAAGTGTTATAATTTTTAACAAAAGCAGCGCCGGAAAAGGACTTCGAACGGCCGCGGAAGGCCGCGGCCGGCCGGCGTTTGCGCGAACCGAAGATGGCGACTACCTCATATAGAAGGAGCCCGACCGCGGATTTCGCGGGCGCGTTGGCCCACGCCGCCAGCCTGGGCGGGAAGCCGGCGTTCATCGTCAACGCCGACGGCATAATCGCCGCCGCCGCTAACGCCGCGGGGACGATATTCGGCTACGACGTCGCCGATATCGTCGGCCGGCGCTTCGCCGGCATCCTGACGGGGGGCGAAGGCCAAGTGGACGAGCTGTGGGTCCGCGCCCGGGCGGAGGGAGGCGTCGCG
>JAZGGY010000327.1:0-3786 GCA_036480675.1 bacterium
GCCGTCAGGTCGAAACCGGCGACGAGGACCGTATCCCACGGCTCGTCCGCGGCGGCGCTCCATACGTGTAAATCGGGGAAGGAGGCGAGCTTCTCTCCCTCGCCGGTGCGTACGTCGGCGAGGTAGAGGGTGAAGAGGTACTCGTCGGCGTCGTTCTTAAACCACTCGCCGTAGAGACATCGCCAGGGG
This sequence comes from bacterium, assembly GCA_036480675.1. Lineage (GTDB taxonomy): Bacteria > RBG-13-66-14 > B26-G2 > WVWN01 > WVWN01 > WVWN01. The sequence continues at coordinate 190 of JAZGGY010000327.1, forward strand.
TCTTCTTCGGCGGCAGAGAAGGCGACCGTACTTAAAAGAAATAAACCCGCAACGTAAAACGCCAATAGCTTACGGCCCATAGCCGACGCCTCCCGTTCAGCGCGTTAAACGACGTAGTTCTACACGACGATTCGATTACGTCTTCGCCGTGAAATTAACACCGGGTTTAACTGTTGTCAAGGAGCATCCCCAGGACTGAAATTACCCGTCGGGGCCGGGCCCCGGGGCCGAGCGGCTAATCGCTAAGCCGCGGTTTTACCTACAGGCGCTAAATTTCCGTAACGCGCCATACGTAGTGTCCTTTAACTTCCTTCCGCTTCACCTTGCCGTGGTCTTCAAGCATTTCGAGAGCTTTCAACACGTCGTTAACATTTAATCCCAGGGCAACGGCAATTTCGGCCGTCGACGGATAGGGCCACGGCCGACGGCGCAGTAACGCCAGGACCTCCTTGGTGGGTAACGACCTTGCCCTGGCTTTTTTCTGCGCGGCGAACGTTACTGCCGCCTCGAGCTCCGCCACATCCCCCTCGCCTTTGGGCATGGGCTCTTCCTCGGCGGCGGGGGCGGCGGGAGCGGCGGCCGAGGCCGGCGTCTCCTCCGGCATCTTGAGGCCCATCTGCGCCACCTTGTCGCGGCAGGCCTCGATGGTGCGGCGGTCGGCGTTGCTCGCGAGGATGTCGCGGCACAGCTCGAGGATGAACTCGCGCTTGTCGTCGCTCAAGGGCTCGGCCTCCAGGTAGCACGTCGGCGGCTTTGGGAAGTTGAACTGGACCAGCTTCTTGACGTTGTGCTCGTTCTCGGCGCGCAGGACGTCGCCGGCGATGCCGTCGGTGGTCTTGGTGAAGAACTTGGAGTGGACCTCGGCCTGCTTGTACGCGCCCACCTCGCCCTGCGTCACGACGCGGTCCGGGATGCGGAGCGCGCGGAACATCTCGACGTTGAAGTAGTCGAGCTTCCCTACCCAGTGGCTGCCGTCGCCGGCGGGCGGGACGACGTCGACGTCCCACAGCGGGTTGCGGCCGTCGTCGAAGACCTGGGGCAGCGTGACGTAGGAGTTGTCGCGCACGTCGCGGCCCAGCGTCTGCGCCGCGCCGCGGTTGGTTACGTCGTCGCCGGTGTCGGGCGGATACTTCACCTTCACGAAGGGCGTGCCAAAGCGTTCGGCCTCGCGCAGCATGAACAGCGTCAGCATCTCGTGGTTGTACCAGGCGCGGTAGCAGGACTTGGTGGCCGGGATGCCGTAGAGGTTGCCGAACTCGTCGTCGTGGGCGTACCAGGCCGACTTGTCGGCGGGGACGTTTATGATGTCGCCGGCGAGCTGTTGGAAGCCGTTGTAGGAGCCGTGCTCGTCGGCCAACCAGCGGCAGTTCTCGGGGTGCGGGTCGCGCAGCTCGCGGAAGACCCACCTGGGCGCGCCGTGGTAGTCCACCGAGGTCCAGACGTGCTCGAGCGGGGCGTAGCCGAAGTCGAGGGCGTTGAGGCACATTTTGGTAAAGCGGTCGCTCCACGGCTCGAGGTATTGCGACTCGACGAAGCGGCGCACGTCGGCGTCGTCGCACACCACGCGCTTCTCCGCGGCCAGCACGGCCATCTTGATGACGGCCAGGCCGAAGTGAATCTGCGGGTACTCGCGCATCCGCTTGAGCGAGGAGAACGATATCGACGAGGGGTTGTAGACGCCCAGCTCGGCGATGAGCCGCGCGGCGTACTGGTAATAAAAACGGGTCAGCGACGCCTGATACGCCGCCGGCGGTTTTTTGCGGTCTTTATTCTTCGCCATGGTCTAAACCTCTGCTTTGGTATACCCGGCCGCCGTCGGCGGTCGGTAGGGCGCTGGAGCTGCCGCGCCCCAATCCCCAACAGGCCAGCGCCAGCGCGGTTACCGCGTCGTCGTGGTAGCCGGCCGGCGCGCCGTAGCGGACGCCCCCTCCCGGGAGCTGCTCGGCGGCGTAGATCTCAAGCTCGCTCAGTAGCGCCGGCACGTCCGGGAAGCGAACGGTTCGCTCCCCCAGCGCCAGCGCCAGGTTCTCCACCAGGCGGCGCTTGGTCTCGGCGGTGAACTTGTAGCCGCGCGCCGGGACGCCCAGCGACTTCAAGCGGTCGTAGACCGGGTCGCCCAGGCCGGTGCTGTCGAGCCACACCGTCGCGTCGTGGTAGCGGCTCGAGGCGCTGCGGACCTTCGCCACCTGGAACTCCCAGTCGAGCTGGTTGAAGCGCTCGAAGTGGATCAGCGCCCGGCTCGAGCGCTTGAGCACGCACATCACGGTGAAGTCGGTCGTCTTGGCGAGGTCGCAGCCGACGACGTAGGTCTCGTCCGGCTGCGGCTCCTCCAGGTCGCCGGCGACGCACTCGCGGATGCCCTGGAAAACGCCGCCCAGGTCGCCCAGGAATTCCGCCAGAATTTCCTGGCGGTAGACGTTCTCGGGAAGGCTGCGGGCCTCGGCGTCGATACTGGCCGCGGGGAGGATGCCGTCGTAACTGGTGAAGTGGAAGCCGACGTAGCCCGGTTCCGCGGCGGCGGCTCGCGCCCACAGCTCGTGCGCCTGGTTGAGGCCCTTGGGCGTGAAGATGAAGAGGGCGGGCGCGTCGCGGGCCATGAGGGTGGGGCGGACGCACTCCTCCCAGGCGTAGCGGCTCCAGAGGGAGAACTCCTCGGCCACCAGGCCGGCGACGGAGAGCGGCCGGACGGCGTCCGGGTTGTCCATCGAGCGCAGGATTATTTTGGCGTCGTTGGCCAGCGTCAATACGTGCTCCGTCTTGTTGTAGGCGTCGCCCCAGCCGCCGCCCCGGAGGGCTTCGGCCGGGATGGCGCGGATCATTTCGGGGACGAGCTGGTCGCGCAGGTAGGCGTATTCGGGCGCGGCGACGAGAACGTACGCGCCGGGTTCGGCGTCGTAGGCCCAGTCGCGGGCGACGCGGACGGCCGTAAAGGTCTTGCCGAACTTGCGGCCGGCGCGCACGACGACGCGCCTGTGTTTATCGAGAACGCACGCGCGGAAGACGGCATATTGCTTAGGATTTCGCCTTAGCGTTACGTCCCTTATTCTTATGCAAGTTTTCGGGGGGCACAACTTCGGAGATTATTTCAACGGCGCCTTCGCCGCCGCCGGGTTGGCGAGCGCGTTCGTGGGCGGCCTCGAGTTCCTTGAGGAAGAGTTGGATCGCCTTGTAGTCGCCCTCCTCGGCGTGGTCGGCCAGGACCTCGTAGACGCGGGCGGCGCGGCTGAGGAGGTAGGCGTCGAGGCGGCGCCGCGAGGCGGCCCAGACGGCCGAGGTGAGCTTGCGGACGAGGGTGCGAACGCCGACGCCGAGGGTCCGGCCTTTGGCGAGGAGGCCCCTGGTGCGGGAGGAGGCGAGGACCTCGGCCAGGCGCTCGTCGGTGGGTTCTTTGTTGGATGGCACACGTTAAGGCGGGGACGTACCGCGGCCTCCCCCCCAATACCCTTACCCGTCCAGAGGGAGGTCGGACGATGAAACGTACGGTTTTTTCGGAGGATGAAACCTGTGGTTTCTTCGGACGATGAAACGTATGGTTTCCCCCGGAGGGGGTGCTCGCGGCTGCACTTTTACCGCGCGGGTTCACCGCGAGCCGGAAAG
>JAZGGY010000328.1:0-9397 GCA_036480675.1 bacterium
ACTCCTTAATAAAACCGGCCGTTGGAATACTAAGTAGCAAGAATCCGATCGAGTCCGATTATAATGTTATCGACCGCGTCAATCAAGCTTGAGGATGCGGGATTACCGGTGGGGAGTTACTAACGCCGCTAAAGGCCAAAACGGGAATATCCTTGACTTTCAAGTGATTATTTAATAAAATTTCTATACGGAGATGGTTCTTTTATGACGCAGCTCAAAGCGGCCGCAGAAGGCCGCGTAACTAATGAAATGGAGCGGGCCGCGGCGGCGGAGAACGTCCCCGCCGAAGCCCTCCGCGCCGATATCGCCGAAGGCGTTACGGTCCTCCCTTTCAATAAACAATTAGGCGAGCGCGTGCGGGCCGTCGCCATCGGCAAAGGTTTACGCACCAAGGTCAACGCCAACATAGGTTCGAGCCGGGACCACGCCGACGTCAGCCTCGAGCTCTGCAAAGCCCGCGTCGCCGAGGAGGCGGGCGCCGACGCGTTGATGGACCTGTCTACCGGCGGCGACCTCCACGCCATCCGAAAAGCTATTTTGGCCGAGACGTCGCTGCCGCTCGGGACCGTGCCGGTGTACGAGGTGGCGGCTCGAGCCGAGGAAGAAAGTCGGGAATTCGAGGACGTGTCCGTCGACGAAATGTTCGACGTCGTCGAAGAACACGCCCGCGACGGCGTCTCCTTTATGACACTCCACGCCGGCGTCACGCGCCACGCGATCGAACGATTGAAGAACCAGGGCCGCGAGCTCGACATCGTCTCGCGCGGCGGCGCCCTCATGGCCGGGTGGATGGCGCGCCGCAAAGCGGAGAACCCGTTCTACGAGCATTTCGAGCGACTTATAGACCTCGCTCTAACGCACGACTTCACGTTCTCGCTCGGCGACGGCCTTCGGCCCGGCTGCTTGGCCGACGCGAACGACCGCGCCCAAATAACGGAACTCCTTACCTTAGCCGAGTTGGCGAAGCGCGCACTGCAGCGAGGCGCGCAGGTTATGCTCGAGGGCCCGGGCCACGTGCCGCTTAACGCCGTGGCCGAGCATATCCGCCTCCAAAAAGCCATCAGCGGCGGGGCGCCCTTCTATACCCTCGGGCCGCTGGTAACGGACGTAGCGCCCGGCTACGACCATATTACCGCGGCCATTGGCGGCGCGGTGGCGGCCGCCGCCGGCGTAGATTTCCTATGCTACGTCACGCCGGCCGAGCACCTGAGTCTACCGGGCCCGGAAGACGTGCGGTTGGGCGGAATCGCCTCCCGCATCGCCGCCCACGCCGGCGACGTGGCCAAGGGCGTAGCCGGCGCCGCCGAGTGGGACCTGGAGATGTCGCGGGCGCGCAGAAGTTTCGATTGGCAGAGGCAAGCCGACCTCGCCGTAGACCCGGCCGAGGCGGCCCGGCGCCGCCGCGAGAACGCCCCCCAGGTCGAAACCGACACGTGCACTATGTGTTCTAATATGTGCGCGATTAAACTTTCCGAAAAGGCTTTGGCGGATTAGCGGCCGAGTCTTAACGCCGAGAAAAAGCCGGCCCCGGGCCGGCTATTTTTCTATCATTTGGAAGGTGACCCTTATCGGTCAACTACTCGGCCGCCGATAAGCTCAGATTCGTCGCCACGACGTTTAAACACCATAAGGTGGGCCGTACCATAGACCAAATCGTACCGCGACAGTATGGTACGCATGCCGCCACACAAAGGGTTCACTTTCCAGCATACGATGTAGTCGGCGTGGCTATATACGGCTTCGGCTTCGTATATGGGCGTGCCGCGCGACTCGCCCACCCACTCGCCCACCGGCGCGCCGTAGCGCCAATTCACAGGGAAGTAACTGAAGTCGGCCTCGTAATTCAAGAGGTTGACGCCGTAGTTCGTCAAGACGTAATAATTCACGGCGTTGCACATATAGTCCGCTTTTTTATCTCTACCGGTAGCGTAGATATAATGCACCGGAAGCACCGTCGCACCCTCGGTTACGTAGGGGACGCCGGTATTGTATTCGTCGAGGTCGCGGTTAGCCTTAGCGTACCCCAAAACTACGCCGTAAAGATTCATTACCGCCAAAACCGGCGCTAGTATAAACAAGGCACGGCGGACGATATGCCAGGGCACCGTCGACAACCACACCGCAATTACCAAAAACGGGAGCAACGCTAACCGAGGGCTTACGTAACTCCCGCCCGCCGGGCCGCCCCACGGACACAGGAAATAAAAAACCACAAACGCTATCGCCACCCCCCAAATAACGTCGCGCCGCGTCCAACCCCCCGGCACCCTAAACGAACGGCAGACCAGCGTTACGTAAACCTTGTAGGCAATAACCGAGAGAACGAGAACACCGAAAGACGCGGCCGTAGCGTAAGCCGCCGCGCGCTGCCACACGTTAAACGAAATTAACCACTCCAGTCGCAGGAGGTTTTGCGCCAACTCGGGAAAAGGTGTATGCGAAACGGGATAATCGCTGGGGTACTTCACGCAATACCCGAGCCCTACCGCCGCGGCCGGCGCGATATACACGACGACGGCGACCTTGGACCATAGGGCGCGGAAGGCTTCCCCGGCACTCGAACCGCTCCGCCTAGCCTTTGCCCAAAGCCACCCGCCCTCCGACAAGGCAAGCACAACGGTCGTCCCCACGAATATCGCCCACCCCAAAAGGTGAGCGAGGTAGATGGCGAGCCCCAAAACGTTTAGCGTTACCACCGTCCGGACGTTAAACCCGCCCCGCCGCCGCCAATAGTAACCCACCGCCAACGTAGCCAGCGCCAGCGATATCGCCCACCCGAAGAAACCCAGGCTAAACGAGAAGCTGAAAACGAAAGGAAAGACGAGGAGCGCCGCCGGTCCCGGCCTTCCGCTGACGGCGACTACGAGGTACCGAAACGCGGCAGCGAACAATACGACGTACAACGACAGGAGAACCTTCTCCGCGATTAACGGCGGGAAGACGTACATCAAACCGACCAAACTCAGGTGGTACAGGAGGTTCGGGGAAGGCCTCCCGCTTACGACGTAGTACTCTCGGAGGGTTGTCGCGCCCGGGTCGCGGTAATCCTTAATTATCGCCGCGTTGGCGAGGTGGGATGGACCGTCGGCCGTGGGCACGTAGCGGAACCCCCACAACGGCGCTATGTACAGGCATACTAGTAGCGCGAATAGTACCTTCTCGCCGACGCCACTTTTAAACAACGACGTTACCCGTCGCCGGTTCAAGACGCAACCTCTCGAGTCGCAAAAGGGCTCGCTTTGTAATTCACAATCCTCTACTCGAAGGGACCGTCCCCCGGCTCGTCTCCTATGCCGGCCGCGGCTACGACCGCGATAAACGGTAACATGGGATAATGGTACCGGTCGAGGCTGACGAACACGAGATATGCCGCGGTCAAAATAACGGGAACCGCTAATGCGACCGCGAGCGGTAATTTCCCTTCGATTGAAGAAAATATGTGACGGCGTTTCTTAAACAACCCCACGATAAAACTGACCCAAAGCAACGCGTACAAGCCTTGTGCGAAGCGGGCCGGGAAGCGCCGGGCCGAGACGGCCACGTCCACGCCGTACCGCTTTTCGCCGTATTGGAAGGCCGAGGTGTCCGTCGCGTATAGGTTCGCGAACTTGGGGATGGTTAGCTTGACGAACGTTGCCGGGTGGCGGCGGATAAAACCCCACGCCAGCCTGCGGCCTAGGCGGTCGCGCTGCACTTCATCGCGGACCAGATACAGCGGATTAGCCGGGGAAGTGGGAAAATTGTAACATCCGTCCGCGTTAGCGTTATTCCCCATCCATAGGTTTACGCCGCCGTTCGTCGAGACCGGTACGAAAGCGCCCAGGACGCGCCAATTACGGTACGTCCATGGCGCGACTAACGCAGCCGTCACGGCTGCGGCCAACAAAGTACGCGTTAACGCCCGTTTCAAGCCGCGCCCGGCAAAAAGATCTATTAACAAAAAGGCGACGGGCATCGATAGAAGTACCGGCGCCGTCAGCGCACCAGCTCCCGTCAATAACCCTGCGCCAGCGGCGGCGACGGTCCTACGGTATTTTATTATAACTAACGACGCGGCGACCGCCGCGAAGCCGAAGAATACCGCGGGAAAGAGCCGCGCCGCGTAAGCGAGTTGGCTCGGCAGGACGGCTACTATCAATCCGGCCGCACGCGCCGAATTTTCCTTAAATAACAGCGCCGCAAGCCGCCACGTCAAAACGGCCGTACCCGCCCCCAGAGCCGCTTGGAAAATTATTATAGGGAGATAATGAAAGCCGAATACGACGTAGACCGCAGCAATCAGCGCCGGATAACCGACGGGCCAATAAGCCGTAGGAACGCCGTCCTCGACGTACGCCCCGCCGGCCGCCAAACTCCGAGCCAAGACGTCATAGTGGATTTCATCCGAAACGGGCGGCGGCGGCGCAACCGCGGCGTAGCCCAGCCGTAAGGCCAAAGCGACCCCGAAGATAACAAGCAGCCAAATTCTATTGTCCCCCCGGCCCAAAAGCGACGTAAGGCCGCGGAACCAAGGCAAGCGGAAGACGCCGAAGCCCCGCAAAACCAAAAAGGCCGCGGCTACCCCCGCGCCCCACCGGACCTGATCTTCGATTATCGAAACCTCGCCCGGCGGCTCCGCGTACGGCGTTAACGCCGCTAAAAACGCCGAGATGTTAATCCACCCTGCCGCGACGACGGCCAGCGCCGCGGCCGCGACGCCGTTGTATAACAGCGCACGCCAATCGAACTCCTCGGCGTATCCCTCTTTCGTTCGTACCACCGGCAAACTACCTTTCCTCGCCTATAAGAGTTCCCGAAAACCGGTCGAGGCCAAACCTAAGCAACGCGGCGGCTCGACGGAATAATTACGAAGCCGTTAGGGGTTTTCCTTTAGGTTAACCGCCGCCGCGCCCGCCAATACCGCCATAAACGGTACCATCGGCAAATGAAACCGCCCTGCGCCAAAGAATATTATATATACCAACGTCAACGCGACGGGCCAAACGAGCAGCGCCGCCAACGGCGCTCCGCCGTCGGACGCCGCCGCAAATACGCGACCCTTAAGTTTAACGAGTCCTAAGACGAAGCCTACCCATATTAACGCGTAACAACTTTGCGCCAGGCGCGCGGCGAAACGGCGCGCGGAAACCGCCGGCTCTACCCCCCGCGCTATTCCCTCGAGTTGGAAAGCCGAGACGTCGCTTCCGTACGTGTATACGAACTTGGGGACCGTAAGCGTTAGGAATTGAGCCCGTTCGTTTCGGATAAAGTACCACGCCAACTCGCGGCCCAGCCGGTCGCGCTCGAGTTCGCCCTCCGTCATAAATAGCGGGTTAGTGCGCGACGTAGGGTAATTGTACGCGCCTGTAGCCTTGGGGTTGTTTCCAATCCACAAATTCACGCCGCCGTTCGTAGATATAGGCACGAACGCGTCGTAGACCCGCCAGTTACGCATGGCCCACGGCGCGACCGCCAAAACTGCGACGGCCGCGACGACCGCCGCCCGTGCTAACGCCTTTTTAAAACCAACCCGGCGAAACAGATCGCCGGCCAAAGCCGCGCCCGGTAAAACGAGCGCGACCGGCGCCGCGAGCGCGGCGACGCCGGTTAATACGCCGGCTAATATCGCCCCCCGATACCCGTTTATCTTTACAACCACCAAAGCTACAGCTACAACGGCGAACGTCAATAACGCCGCGGGGAAAAGGCGCGACGCGTACGCTATATGGTTGGGCCAAAAGGCAACGATTAACCCGGCCGCGTTCGCCGCGGCGGCCGGCAAGAACTCCCGCGCCAAGAACAGTAAAAGCACGGCCGTAGCCGCGCCCAACACGGTTTGGAATATTATAACCGGAAGGTAATAATGCCCGAAAACCACGTAAAACGCGGCGACGAAAGCTGAGTAACCCACCGGCCAATAGGCGACGGGAAAGCCCCCGGAGGTGTAACCCTTCCCGGCCGCCAAATTCCTCGCGAGCTCGTCGTAGTGCCGTTCGTCCGATATGGGGGGCGGCTCCGCGAAAAAAGCGTACCCCAATCGTAAAGCCAACGCTACGCCGAAGATAACCAAAGCCCACGTTGCGGCGTTCCCGCGGCCTAAAAGTGATGACAGGTCCCGTACGGCTTTTATTTTGAACAAGCCGGCGGCGCGCAAAACGAGAAACGCCGCGGCTACGCCTGCGCCCCACCTGAGCTGGCCGGCGACGACGAAGGCCGCACCCGTGGGTTCCGGGCGCGGCGTAAAAGTCGCCACTACGGCCGGGATATTCAAAAACCCGGCCGCCACCAACGTCAGCGCACCGGCGCCGACGATATTCCACACGGCGCTTCGCCAATCGGCTGCTCGCAACGCGTCCTCCTGCGGAATTAGAACCGCCGCGGGTTGTCCCGGAATGCGACGGATGCGCCCGACGCCGCAGGCCGAAAACGCTAGAACATGTTGCCGATGTTGAAGTGTATCTGGCCTGAATGGGCCTCCAGGCCGTAACCGTAATCGATTCCCAAAAGGCCCATCATCGGGATGTTAATGCGGATGCCGCCTCCCACGCCCGACTGTAGGTCTTGCAAATTTATATCCTGTAATTCCCGCCAACAATAACCGGAATCCCAAAACGCTATCAAATGGAAGAACTCTTTCGATATCGGTATGCGATATTCGAAGTTGGTATAGAACATCGCCTTGCCGCCCTCGGGATTTCCAAATTTATCCTTGGGCCCTACCTCCCACTCGTCGTAACCCCGTACCGTATTGGCGCCGCCTAAATAAAACCTCTCGTAAAGCGGGACCGTCTTCGTCGCGCCGTAGCGGTCGATATAACCTCCCCGCGCCCGAACCGCGAGTACCGTCTCCCAAATATAGTTAAAATACCAATTGGAACCCGTCGTAAATCGCCAGAATTCAACGTCGCCGCCGAAGACGGAACCGGCTACTTCCAACGAGACCTCGTTGTCCGAACCCGCCTGAGGAAAGAACACGCTGTCGCGGCTGTCGCGTTCCACCGCCCACGAGACGGAGGAAGTATTCTTGCGACCGATTTCGCTCGCGACCCAAACCGGCAGCCTACTCGGGTCGTAGTAATTAGAACCGACCTCAACGGATTCGAACTTATAGGTCGACCGGCCGCGAACGTATTCCGTCAGCGGCCTGCCGAAGGTAACGTTCCAACCGAATCGCTCCTCATCATAATAAGGCCTTATGCGCGTTATATTATATATATCGAAAGAACCCAACGTTTTCGTATCGAATAGGTACGGTTCGGTGAACCCCATCGAATATTGCGAACGGCGCCGGCCGAATTCCGTCGACAATCTCAACTCCTGCCCCGCCCCCTTGCACCTCCAGATCCGGGGCAACTTCGACGCGTCGAAATTCGCCCAAGTCAGGCTGAACGTCCCGACCAGGCCGTCGAGGGTGCTGTAGCCTGCGCCAAAGTTGACCTTGGCGGTATTGGCTTTCTCCACGACGTCCAATTCGAGATCTACCAATCCTCGCTCGCGGTCGGCGACGTGGATGTCGGGCCTGATCTCGTCGAAATAACCGAGGTTGTGGAGCCGCTGAACGGACCGAATCAATTTGTTTTCCTTGTATATGTCGCCCGGCTGGAGCCTCATCTCGCGCCGTATGACCTTATCGCGCGTCGAAACGTTTCCGTAAATATCTATAAGCCGCACGTACGCCGGCCGGTCTTCATCTATCCGGATCGCGGCGTTCACGACGCCGGCGTCGTCGTCGACCTCTTCCGCGGCTTCGACGGCGGCGAATAAATAACCGTTGTTCTTGTAGAGAGCTCTAACGCTATCGGCACCGTCGGCGAGCTTCTTCTCCGAGAAAGGTTTGCCCGGGCGCCAGTCTACGCGCTCCCACAATTCCGCGTCGTCGAAATTCTCGTTGCCTACGAAACGCAGCTCGCCCGTCCGATATAACTTGCCCTCTTCGACCCTTATTACGATGTAAATCGCGGAACGCTTCTTCCTATATTCTACCTCGTGATCGACGACCTCGGCCCGGACGTACCCGCGGTTCGCGTACGCTTCCACGATGCGGCGGAAATCTTCCTCCAATACCTTTTCGTCTAAAACTTTCGTATTATAAAAACGGTCTATCTTGGTCTTTAGCACCTTGTTCAAAATGTACCAGTCGGAGAGAACTTTATTACCCTCGACAACGATCCCGCGAATAACCGCTTTCGGCCCTTCGGTTATAACGTACGTCACATTTACGCCGCCCCTCATTTCTTCCAAACGATACGATACGTCGGCGAACCTGTACCCCTTCTCGAAGTACAATTCCTTTATCGCTTCGACGTCGCCGTTCAATCGCGACAGCGAAAGCCGTTCCCCCGCTTCGACTTTCATGACTTCTTCGAGCGCTTTACGCTTTACCCTCCTACGCCCCTCGAAGTTGACCTCCCTCACGCGCGGCCTTTCTTCGATATCGAAGATGACGTCGATATGCCCGGGCGAAGTCTCTTCGAAGTACGCGTCCACCCTGTCGAAATAGCCGAGACGATATATCCTCTTAATGTCGTCGCGGACGATAGTCTTAAGCTCGGCTTCGGTGACGAGTAACCCGGGAGCCAGCCTTATAGCCGTTTTGACGGCGGCGTCGTCGATACTGACCAATCCCTCGAATTTGACGTCGTCTACCGTAACTTCGCCCGGACTTTGGCCGTAAGCAGATTCGATTACGCCGAAAGTCCCTAAGGCGAAAACTACGAATACTAATGGTGTGGAAATAAGGTGTTTTAACAAAGTCACGATATAAAAAAGCGGAGGGGAAACTCCTCCGTTCCGGCGCGAAATGCTACCACGGGCCCAAATACAAGTCAAGGCGAAAGGAATTCCGCATATCAGTAACGCTGTCGGCTGGCGGCGAGGGCGATAATAGCTATCAAAGCGAATACGGCCAATACGACGATGAGCACTACCATCCCGGTGTCGACCTTTTTATCAGCCTCCGGTTCGGGTTCCTCGACCGGCAGCTCTTTCCGTTTACCATGCTCTTTCAAAGCAGCGACGATGGCCCCTTCGGCCTTGTGTTCGTTACAAATATTACGAAATTGGGCCTTGGTTAAAGGTTTGGAGCCGGGTACGACGACCTCAACTATTACCGGTACGTATACCGTATATTTCGCCGGCTTGAAGTGCAAGTCCGCCGTCCGCGTCGTACCGGAGACGGAGAACGACGGCTTCCGGTCGTATTTAACCTCCACGTCAACGGCGCGAACGCCGAGAACGCAGCGGTAGACGGTCCCCTTCCCGGGATTGGAGGGGTCCGCCGGCCCGAGCGGCCAGGCCTCTCGTACGTCCGTCGCCATATCCTGGTCCGCGCGCCAGTTCGCAAGCCACTCGTGGGCCCGCGTCGCCGCCGCGGCCCGGTCAGCTACCTCGCCGTACCGGAGCGAAGGCGCCATACCGA
>JAZGGY010000329.1:0-7478 GCA_036480675.1 bacterium
TCCCGCCGCGCCGCCGCCAGGGCGTCGTGCGCGCGGCTGCCGCAGTCCGCGGGAATCAAAACGTCCGCCCCGGCGTCTACCGCTCGGGCGACCGTCGCCGCGGTAACGTCGTACCCCTCGCTCAGACGGTCCGGTATGTAATAACGCACCGTCGCCCCTAAGCGCCGGAGTACGATAACCAAAAGCGCCGTGGCCGCGAGGCCGTCGACGTCGTAGTCGCCGGCAACGAAGAAAGTTTTTCCGTCGCGGCAACGCTCTACGATGAGTTCGGCCGCCTCCCCCAGGTCCGGGAAATCGGACGGCGGCGTAAGCGAAGCGGCGTCCGGCAAAAGAAAACGTCGCGCCGCGTCGGCATCCCGTATGCCGCGGGCGTACAGCACTTGCGCCAGGCCCGGGTCTACGGTAAGCTCTTCGGCAAGTGCCAACTCCGCGGCGACGTTGCGCGTCGGTATTTCTATCCGGGGTTCCAAAGACGATTCCTCCAACGGCTCGTTCCGACCACTCTCGACCGAACTCGTAAATATAACCGATGAAAGTTAAAATTAAAAGGGAATTTAGATCGAGTGTTTTAAGCTTGAAAATTTATACGATTTTAATTATATTACCCCCGGTTCTTTGGACGCCTGTTTAAGATTTGCGGAAAACGCGAAACGAGGTAACGCTCATTATATTGTGGAAGCCGCTCACCGCCAGGAACTGTAAGACGCACACTACCGCGGACGAGGCGTGCCGACTGGCGCGAGCCGTCCGCGAAGGCGCCGCGCGGCGCCTCAACTCTTTTATACAACGTCCAGGAGACCGAAATTGAATAATCGATCGAAAACCGTCACGCCGGGAACCGTCGAAAAGCTCGCGGCCCTGGTGGAGTATCAAACCGGCGCAGTCGTCAGTCGGGCCGTCGTAGACAAGAAAATCGGGACCGTAACCCTCTTCGCCTTTGACGCGGACCAGGGGTTGAGCGAACATACGGCGCCGTTCGAAGCGTTAGTCTACGTTCCCGAGGGAGAGGTTGAAATCACAATCGCCGGGGAGCCGCACCACCTTCAGGCTGGAGATATGATTATTATGCCCGCGCACAAACCGCATGCGTTGCGGGCCCGGGGCCGATTCAAAATGCTGTTAATTATGATCCGCGACTAAGCCCTCGCATAGCGCGACGGCGATTAACACAAACCGAAAGGAACAAATGCCGCGTACGCCGTTTTTAGCCGGGAATTGGAAAATGTATACGACGCCGAAGGAGGCTCGGAATCTCGCCCGGGCGCTCCGCGACGGCGTCGCCGGCGTCGAGGGCGTTGACGCCCTGGTGTGTCCGCCGTTTACCTCTCTCGCCGCGGTGGCCGAGGAACTCGCCGGCACCCCTATCGCGCTGGGCGCCCAAAACATGTACTACGAAGACCAGGGCGCGTTCACCGGCGAGGTCTCGCCTCTCATGCTGGTCGCGCTCGGCGTCTCCCACGTTCTCGTAGGCCACTCGGAACGACGGCAATATTTCCACGAGACGGACGACGTCGTTAACAAAATAGTTCAAGCCGCGCTCGCCCACGACTTGAAACCGATCTTATGCGTCGGCGAAACGTTGGCGGAAAGGGAGGCCGGCGCGAGTTGGAAAGAGGTCGTGCGCGCCCAAGTCCGGGCCGGCTTGGATGGGTTGGGCGCGGAGGACCTGGGGCCGGTGGCGATCGCGTACGAACCGATCTGGGCTATCGGAACCGGGAAAACCGCAACGCCCCAGGCCGCCCAGGACGCTCACGCCATGATCCGAGAGGCGTTGGCGGAAACCTTCGGCGCCGCGACGGCCGAGGAGACGCGGATCCTCTACGGCGGCAGCGTCAAGCCGGACAACGTCCGGGAACTCATGGCCGAACCGGACATCGACGGCGCGCTGGTAGGCGGCGCAAGCCTCAAGGCCGAGACGTTCGTCCCAATTATAAGGTTCCGAGAATAGAAAGGGCGGTTGACCGTCGGCCTAAAATATGTTATATTCCGCGTAGGAGTTTGAAATGAATATATTTCACCCGATAGCCATTACCGCACATATAATCTTCGCAATAGCGATGATCGCGATCGTCCTCTTGCAAACGGGCAAAGGCGCCGGCCTTTCCGGCGTCTTCGGCGGCGGCGGCGCCGCCTCGGAGTCTTTTTTCGGCGGCCGGGGCCCCGGGACGTTCCTGACAAAGCTTACAACGGCCGCGGCAATTATGTTTATGGTAACGTCGCTCGTCCTCGCGAAGTTATCGGCGATGCCGCGCGGCGGAAAGTCCGTGATGGAAGATAGCAAAACGAAGACGACGGAAAAAACGCCGGCCAAGCCGTCGCGCCCTTGGAAAACGACCGAACCGAGCGAACCTACGAAAAAAGAACAACCTTCGGAAGAAGCACCACCTACTCCGGAATAACCGCAGAATTTCACTCGAGCCGCCCGCGGGGCGGCTTTTTGATTTCGCGGCATCGACGGTGTCCAAGCGCAAGTTCCTATTGGGCGTACACGTATCGATTTCGGGCGGCGTTTACCTCGCCGCCGAACGCGCCGCGGCGTTAGGTTGTACCACTTTCCAGATATTCCCGTCCAACCCGCGAGGCTGGCGCCAGAAGTCCCACCCGCCCGAAGACGTCGAGGAATTTAAGCTCGCCGTAACGCGCGCGAAACTCGAGCCGTTCTTCGTCCACTTACCGTATCTCCCCAACCTCGCCGCCCCCGTCGACGAGCTCTACGAAAAGTCGGTAGCGGCGCTGGTCGCGGCGGTCGAGACGACGGCGCGCATGGGGGGCCGATACCTCGTAACGCACCTCGGCAGCCACCGCGGCGCCGGCGCGAAAATAGGCCGGGAGCGCGCGGCGGCCGCGATTCGCCGCGCCGCGGAAGAGACGGCCCGAGCCAACGTCACGATTTTAATGGAAAACTCCGCCGGTAAATCGAACCAGGTCGGAACTACCTTTACCGACCTCACAAAATTATATAAAATGATTGGTAAGAAAGGTCAGCGGCGCGTCGGCCTGTGTGTCGATACTTGCCACGCCCACGCCATGGGTTACGACCTGGCCGCCGGCGCCGCCGGCCTCGAACGCATCCTGGCCGAAGTCGACGCGTTCGTCGGCGTCGACAAAATAAAACTACTACACCTCAACGACGCCAAGGCCGCGGCTGGTTCCGGCCTTGACCGCCACGCGCACATAGGGCACGGGACCATAGGCCGCGAAGGGTTCAAACGGATCATTAACCACCGGACGCTCCGCAACCTCCCCATGGTGTTGGAAACGCCGCAAGAGAGCGATTGGGATAAGAAAAACTTGCATACGCTAAGGCGGCTTAGAAAAAGATAGAGGAGGCGAGCCGTGGCCAAGATGTCGAAGCCTTTCTATCTCACGTCGATTGTAGCGGTTCCCACGGTTTTTATGGTCGCTTCGTGGGTCGTAAACGTTGACGCGTTAGGCCTCGACGCCGCTCCCGTCCGGGCGTGGAGTATGATAGCCTCGTTCTACGCCTTCGCGATATTCATCCTCCTGTGGTATCGGGTCTGGCGACCTATCGCCGGCGGCGCACAAAAGTTTAACGCGGCCAAGATGGCCTTTCTCTTACTAGTGCCGTTGTACAACCTATACTGGTTCTTCCGAGCCGTATGGGGCTGGCCCAAAGCGTACAATCGCTACGCTCGCGAAAATAGTTTGAACCTCGCGCCGATCAACGATAAGCTCTTCCTCGCCTATTGTATATTCACCGTCGCCTCGGTGGCCGTTAACCCGGGACATATATTGAAAATAGATTTCTACGGCCGCGAGCTGGCGCTACTATTTTTATCGCAGACGACTAAGACGGTGCAACTTCTATTCGACGCCGTCATAATTTGGCTCGTGTGCGACGCCGTTAACCGGCTTCCGGCGAAGCCCGCGTAGAGCAGCGAGGTAAAGCCTCATGGCCTTAAAACCAGCGGGTACGAACTTGCGCGAGTTTTACGGGGTATTAAAAATCGCCGTCGCTTACGGGTTCGCCCTCGGCGCCGTCGAGACGCTACTTTTTCTCGCCGGGCACGGCGGGCAAGTACCGGCTGGTCCTCGGGCCTTCGTTTACGGCGCCACGCTGGCGAGCGATTTAGCCGCAGTCGCCGCCCTTACTATTGCCCTTTACGGAACCGCGTTATTCGTCGGAAAGTTAATACCGGCCGTAAAACGTCGCTCCGCGGCCCTCGCCGAAATCGGTCTCGTATCCGTCGTATGGGCAACATACGCCGCGCTTGCCGTTAGAAGCCAGTTTTTTCACGGCCTGCGTTTCACGCATCCGTATAAACTCGGCGTATTCGCCGCGTGCGGATTGGGCGCGCTTGCCGCGGCCGTCGGGTGGCGGGCGCTTAGGGGTAAAATCGCGAAGAGACCGGTCATGATCGCGGCCGCCTTCGTTTACTTTACCGCCTCGGCCGTGTTTTTCGTACTGCCCGAGATTAGAGGAGCCGCTTCTCCCAAGGCCGTCGGCCCGGACGTCATATTCATATCTCTCGATACGCTTCGCGCCGACCACCTGGGTTGTTACGGATACCCCCGGAACACCTCGCCTCACGTCGACGCCTTCGCGGGGGAGACGGTTTTTTACGAGAACGCCCTGTGCACGCAGCCGACAACCAACCCCTCCCACGTTAGCATGTTCACCGGTTTGTACCCCGCCGAGCACGGCGTTGTCTCCAATTTTATACCGTTTCGATCCGAGGCGCCCACGCTCGCCGAACTATTGGCGGCCTACGGCTATGAAACGATCGGCGTCACGGGAGGCTTCCCGCTGGATCGCCGGCTTTCGGGTCTCGGGCGTGGATTCCGGTATTACAACGACTATATAAATAGGTGGTCCTATTTCCGCCATACCGTTCTTTATCGGTCCGCCGCGGCGGTTAATAAAAAATTATTCGGTACGTTACGGCCAGCGCCGGCGGTAACGGCGACCGTCCTCCGCCTCCTGGGCCGGCGGCGGGATCGACCTCTCTTTCTCTTCGCCCATTATTTTGATCCCCACACCCCATACCGATACCGGGGCGCCGCGGAGCGATTCTACGACGGCGTCCCCCCGGTGGATTTCGTAGGTGAGCAGGTCGAGTTGAGACACCGGTGGCGTAAATACAAAAGCGGCAACCCCCGGCCTGCGTATACGGCGGCGATTGAGGCTCTCTACGACGACGAGATCCATTTTATGGACCGGGCATTAGGTAATCTGCTCGACGGTTTACGGCGCCGCGGAGATTACGAGCGGACGCTCGTCGTCGTCGCGAGCGACCACGGCGAGTCTTTCGGCGAGCATCGCGCCAAATCACACGGCGGAACGGTATACGACTCGGAAACGCGGGTCTGCCTGATGATCAAACCCGCCGCCCCCCTACGCCCCCGCTACGTCCGGACCCAGGTCGAAACGTTGAACCTGGCGTACACGATACTCGCGGCCGCCGGCGCGCCCGTGGAGGCGTACCGCGGCCGACGCCTCGACCTGCTAGCGGTCCGCGACGACCCGGCCGCCGGGCCTCCCCCCTGGGGGTTTTCGCAAACATACGTCAAAGCGACGCTGGCTCCCGGCGCCGAGGTGAGCCGGAAGTATTGCCTCCGGACAAGCTCGTTGAAGCTTATATTCGACGTCGACGATCAACGATACGAATGTTACGACCTCGTGACCGACCCCGCCGAAACACGCAACCTTGGGGGGCGCGTGGACGATCCCGCGTACGAGCTTTACCGCAACAAATTAGCCGACCATATTAAAAAGACGGTCGTCGAAACCTCCGGCCACACCGGCGGCGACCTGGCGGAGGCGCTGAGGTCGTTGGGTTACACGAACTGACCGCGATCCCGGGGACCGGGTGCGAGAGGCGACCCGGTCGCCGAAGCGGGAACTTACGACCCGCGAAACCTATTGGGGAGAATTAGTATTAAAGCTATAAAGTTTTTACGATACGGCGCGGTCACCGCCGCCATATTAAGCGTGTGCGACGCCGTCAACCGCCTCGCGCCGCCGGCACGAGCCAGCCCCGCGGAGGCCCCGGTTGAGTAGGAGCGTAAAGCCTTACGCCCCTGCCGAACGGTCCCCTACAGGGCGCGGCCGTACGGCTCTAAATATTAGCGTTTTTTCTTGACATCCCTACCCTCCTATGTTATACATATAGCTGCCCTACGGGGCGCTACGATCTTTGAAAACTGAAGGCGTGCAGTTCACCAAGCTCCGCTGAAAGGCCCAAGCGGTCGTCGGGGTAGTATTTCCATTTCCGGCGGCCTGTAGTACCTTGCTAATTCCCCTCCCCCTCGGGGGAGGAGTAAAGTTGCCATGGAGAGTTTGATCCTGGCTCAGGACGAACGCTGGCGGCGCGCTTAAGCTTATGCAAGTCGTGCGATTAAAGCTCCCTTCGGGGAGTGTATAAAGCGGCGAACGGGTGAGTAACACGTGGGTAACCTACCCTCCGCGTGGGGAATAACCCGCCGAAAGGCGGGCTAATACCGCATACGGTCCCCAGACGACATCGGCTGGGGAAGAAAGCCGGCCTCTGCTTGCATGCCGGCGCCGGAGGATGGACCCGCGGGCTATTAGCTTGTTGGTGGGGTAACGGCCTACCAAGGCGATGATGGCTAGCCGGCCTGAGAGGGCGTACGGCCACACAGGGACTGAGACAAGGCCCTGTCCCCTACGGGAGGCGCAGGCGGGAATCGTTCACAATGGGCGCAAGCCTGATGACGCGACGCCGCGTGAGGGATGACGGCTTTCGGGTTGTAAACCTCTGCCGGGAGAGAAGAAAGGCGAGCGGTTAATAGCCGCTCGAGCTGACGTTATCTCCCAAGAAAGCCTCGGCTAACTACGTGCCAGCAGCCGCGGTAATACGTAGGAGGCAAGCGTTGTCCGGAATTACTGGGCGTAAAGGGTGTGTAGGCGGGACGGTAAGTCGGGCGTGAAATCCCACGGCTCAACCGTGGAACTGCGCTCGATACTGCCGACCTTGAGTACGGGATAGGAGAGTGGAACTCACGGTGTAGCGGTAAAATGCGTAGATATCGTGAGGAACACCGGTGGCGAAGGCGGCTCTCTGGCCCGATACTGACGCTGAAACACGAAAGCCAGGGTAGCGAACGGGATTAGATACCCCGGTAGTCCTGGCCGTAAACGATGGGCACTAGGTGTGGGAGGCATCGACCCTTTCCGTGCCGAAGCTAACGCATTAAGTGCCCCGCCTGGGGAGTACGATCGCAAGGTTGAAACTCAAAGGAATTGACGGGGGCCCGCACAAACGGTGGAGCATGTGGTTCAATTCGATGCAACGCGAAGAACCTTACCTGGGCTTGACATTCCGGGAAAACCCCACGAAAGTGGGACTGGAAGCTTGCTTCCGCCCGGGACAGGTGCTGCATGGCTGTCGTCAGCTCGTGTCGTGAGATGTTGGGTTAAGTCCCGCAACGAGCGCAACCCTCGTCGCTAGTTGCCAGCGGTTCGGCCGGGAACTCTAGCGAGACTGCCGGCGTTA
>JAZGGY010000330.1:0-18705 GCA_036480675.1 bacterium
TTATACGCGGAGGCAAAATTGAAAAAGAAAATCGCCTTAGTCGCACACGACGGCCGCAAGCAGGACCTGCTGGAATGGGTGAAGTTCAACGTCGGGACGCTTGGCGAGCACGAGCTCTACGCCACCGGGACCACCGGCAAAGTCATCGCCGAGGAGACTGGCCTCGACGTCCGGCGCTTCCGCTCGGGCCCGCTGGGCGGCGACATGCAGCTCGGCGCCGCCATCGCCGAAGACGAGCTCGACGTCCTCATCTTCTTCTGGGACCCGATGACGCCCCACCCCCACGACGTCGACGTGAAGGCGTTACTTCGCATCTCGGTCCTCTACAATGTACCGACCGCCTGTAACCGTTCCACCGCGGACTTCGTAATCTCGTCTCCGTTGCTGAAAGAGGATTACGTACGAACGAGCAGGTACGTCGATTTACAATAGAACGTCGCGGAGGACGTAACCCAAACGCGCGGGGTATATTTATGAAAAGATATATGGTTATACTATGCGTACCGCTGCTTGTCGCGGCCGTCGCCGGTTGCGGCAAAAAGGGGGAAAAGGCCGAGCCGGTTCCGCCGGCGACGACGGCCGAAAAGGCCGGCGAAAAAGCCGCGCCCGTGCCCAAAACGGCTCGCGTGACCGCCGGACCCTTGAACTTGCGCGATAAACCGAACCTCGACGGCGCCGTAATCGGGAGTCTGAGCGAAGGAGAGAAAGTCCTCGTCCACGGCAAGAGCGACGCCGCCGAGACCATCGACGGCAAGGCGGCGTACTGGTACGACGTCGAGACCGTCGACAAGAAACGCGGCTGGGCCTTCGGCGCGTACTTGGACGTAGCGGCGGAGGAAGCGCCCGCGACGGGCGAAAGCGCGCCCACGGCCGAAGCGGCCGCGGACGCCCCGCTCGCCGCCATCAACGTCACCGCCGTGGCCGACGTCCCGGCGTGGAAGGCCGGCGATTATTTCGAACGCGGGAAAGAGCTGGCCGCGGCTAAAGAGTACGGCGAGGCGTTGTTTTACTACAAGGCCGCGACGGAGCGTTCGCCGCAGACCGGCCCGTACTGGTTCGATTTCGGCCTCGCGCTCCAGGAAGTAGGCCGTCACGTCGAAGCGTCGACGGCGTACGAACGCGCCGTCGTCCTCATGCCGGACGACTTCTGGGCCCACAATAACCTCGGCCTGGCTTGCATCCGCGCCCGGCGCCCCCGCCGCGCCGTAGAGGTCCTGGAGAAAGCGCTGACGCTCCAGCCCAAGGGGCCTATGGACCCGGCGGCCGCCAAGGACATCGCCCGCGCGAACCTGGCCACGGCCTATGAGCTGAACGGCCAATCGGAGAAGGCCGCGGCCTTACGCTAACGTCCCCGGAGATAACGCCGCCTTTTACTCAAGCACCGGTTTAGTTTGGAAGTCGAATATGACGGCCACAAAAGCACCTATACCCACCCCCCGCGACGAGATCGTGATCCCCCGGAGCCCCTTCGGCGGCCGGCTCGCGGTAATCGTCGTCGTGGTCCTCGCGGCCGCCGCCGCGGTTTTCTTGGGCCTCGCCGCCTGGGGCGGTATCTTCAGCAAAGACGAGACGGCGCCCCGCGTTACGCTCGACGTCCCGGCCGAGGGCGCGAAGTATGAGGGCGTTATCGAAATTACCGGCAGCGTCGCGGACGACTCGAAATTATCCGAGTTCTCGCTGGCCCTCGACGGCGCCGACTGTACGCCCGCGTTCGAGCTGGGCGAAAGGCGAACCGTCAAGTTCCGCTTCAAGCTCGACACCGGGTTGCTGGCGGACGGCCGGCACGAGCTGGCCGTCGCCGCCGCGGACGCGCGCGGTAACCGCGCCGGTACCCAGGTCACGTTTTACGTCGAGAACCACGCCACCGTCGTCGAGCTCGCCTTCGAACCGAGCCGCGTCGACCAGGGCCGGATACTCGTCGTCAGGCTTAACGCCAACAAGAAGCTCTACGACCTGGAGGGCAAACTCTGGGACCAAAAATTCCCGTTCTACAAAACGGCCGACGGCTTCGCGAGCATCGTCGGCGTTCGCGCGTCGTGTCCGCCCGGCGAGTATCCGGTAGTCGTCGCCGGCTACGACGCCTACGATGAAGCCGTCGAGCTTAAGGGGACGGTGACGGTCGCCGACGGCGGTTACATCAAGGAAAAGATCGTAATCGCCGCCCCGGACAAGAAGAAGATCTTCGACCCGGCGCTGGAGGAGAAGAAGATGCTCGAGTACCGCAAGGTCCAGGGCATCATCACGCGCCGCCGCGACGAGCAACTCTGGGCCGGGACCTTCGCGATACCGGCGGAAGGCCGCGTTACGTCGCCCTTCGGCACCTACCGCACCTTCAGCACCGGCGGCGAGGAGCGCCACCTGGGCGTCGACATCGCCAACAAGGAGGGGACACCCATCCGCGCCGCCAACCGCGGCGAAGTCATGCTGGCCGAGGGGCTCATCGTGCGCGGCAACGCCGTCATAGTGGACCACGGCCGCGGCATCTTCTCCATCTACAACCACCTGGCCGCCGTCGCCGTCGACCCGGGCCAACCGGTGGAGAAGGGCCAGGTAATCGGCTATATGGGTTCGACCGGCCTGGCCACCGGCTCTCACGTCCACTGGGAAATACGCGTCTTCAAGTGGGTGGTGGACCCGCTGCAGTGGACGAAGGCCGCGTTCACGTACCGCCCGCCCGAGGACGAGGAGAAAGCGCTGCAGGAGGTGGAGCGCGGCTACGAGGAAGCGTTGGCCGCGACGCCGCCGGAGGCCAAGGAAAGTACCGGCGGCCACCTCGAGGCCGGCGAGCTTATACCCGATATGGAAGGCGCTGACTAATGGTAGAAAAACTGGCGTACGACCCCGCGGCCGAAACGCCGCGGCTCCTCGAGGAAATCGCACGGGACAACGTCCACAAGATGAAGCTGGACGTACCGGCGGCGGCCCTCATCGTCGTCGACATGCAGAACGCCTTCATCCACCCGGACGGTTCCATATATATGCCCGCCGGCGCGGCGATCGTGGACGCCGTCGCCGCGGTGGCCAACGCCTTCCGCGCCGCGGGCAGGCCCGTCTTCTACACCCGCCACGCCGAGGACCCGGCGGGCGGCAACGCCGGCATGATGGCCTTTTGGTGGGAGGGCTCGTCGCCCAAGGAGGGGACGTGGGAGGCCGCGATCTTCGAGGGGCTCGCGCCGCAAACCGGCGACGTCGTAATTCCCAAAATCAGGTACGACGCGTTCGTCGCCACCGACCTCGAACTCAGGCTGCGCGAGGCGGGCGTAAAGGACCTGGCGATAACGGGCGTAATGACCAACCTCTGTTGCGAGAGCACCGCGCGCGACGCGTTCATGCGCGACTTCCGCGTCTTCTTCGCGGCCGACGGCACCGCGGCGCCGTCGCTCGAGTTTCACCGGAGTTCCCTTCTCAACCTGGCGGTCGGCTTCGCGGACGTCCTCACGTGTGACGTGCTCGGCGCGATGGTTCGCCCGGGCGGTAAAAAATAAGGCCCGCGCCGCGGGCCTCCGCCGAACCAGGTTGCGATTATTTGGGTTTTAAGAGTTCGCTGTAGAGGTCCACGCGCCGGTCGGCCAGGACGTCGTTTTGGGGGGTTACGGATTTGTCGTCGGCTTCTGCCGCGTTTACGTCGATCGAGACCGCGGCCTCTTCGTCCTCCAGCCGGAGCAAGACTTCGCCCCGCGGGTTCACGATCTGGCTTTGGCCTATGAACGTCATCGCCTCGTCCCACCGGTCCTCGGTCCCCGTGCGGTTCGCGGTGACGGCGAAGACGCGGTTCTCGAGGCAGCGGGTGACCATAGCCGCCGGGCAGTTCGGCAAAACCAGATTGGCGGGATGCAAGACGATCTGCGCGCCTCGCAGCGCCAGGATGCGGACGACCTCGGGGAATATCCAATCGAAGCAGATCATCATCCCCACCCTGGCGAGGCCGACGTCGTACACCTCGAACGCGTCCTCGCGGGCCGCGTCGAAGAGGTCTTTCTCGCGCCAGAAAAGGTGGACTTTCCGGTAGACGCCGCGCAGGCCGTCCGGGCCTATAAGAACCGCGCTATTGTACAGGGCGTCGCCGTCGGCCTCCGGGATGCCGGCGCAGGCGAAAGCGCCGCGGCGCCGGCACCATTCAGCCAGACGCTCTACCGTGGGGCCGCCCGTCGCCGGCTCGGCCAACTCCTTCAGCTCGGCGCGGTCCTTGAATTGATAGCCGCTCGAGAAGAGCTCCGGGAACACGTACAGCTCCGCCTCGACGCCGTCCGCCAGCGTCAGCGCTTGGGCAATATTTTCGGAAACCTTGCCGAATGAGGGCGAAAATTGTACGAACGCCAGCCGCATAAATCCCGACTACAGCTTTGTTAGCGGAGGTAAGAAATTGTACGACTTCAAAACGGACCCACACTTCGAATGCGTAGGCCACCTCACGACGCGCGAGACCGACGTCGTCGTCCGCGTCGAGGGGTGGCAGCCCGAGACCGACGGCCGGACGCTTCTATGGTTCGGCCGCCACCAATATTTCAGCCGCACGTACAAGAGCCACCTCGTCGCCGAAGTCGCCGCCGACGGCGCCGAGCGCGTAATCTATCACGACATGCTGGCCGATAACGTCGAGGTCGAACCGGGCAAGTCGTACCATGTCTGGATTATGGCCGCGGCCGGGACGCCCGGGCCGGACGGCAAATTAGTAGTCGAGAAAACGCGCTCCGGCCATGGCCACGTCAGACTCTACCGCCGCCTCCACCGGGACGGCGTCGACCTCCCCCCTAAAAAAGAAAAGAAGAAAACGTTTTGGGCCAAACTGTCGGGTCGGGAGTAAACGCTAGCCGGCCCACTTCGTCGCCGCCACCCGCACGTCGTCGCCGGCCTTGATGCCCAACGCGACGGCGGCGTCACCCTGGGCGATGGCGAGCTCGAGACGCCCCATGGAGTTGACGAGCGCCAGCGGCGCGCCGGAGACGACCTCGGCATAGTGCCGCTTCAACGTTCCGAAGTCAACGTCGCAACACCGTACGTAGTAAGCCTCCCACGGCGGGAGGTCTTCGTCTTTTACGGACGTTATGCAGTTGCCGAAGTGGTCGACGTGGAGGACGACGCCGGCGAGTTCGTCGCCCTCCATCGACGCTCGCGGCCAGGGAAACTTCACCGGGTCTTCGAGCGACGGCCCCAGCGAGCCGTAGTCGGCGCCGCGGGCGATGTGCGCCGCCGCGGGTGCGAAGAGGTCGCGGCCGTGGAAGGTACTCGAGTACGGCTTCAGGCGGAAGCGCTCCTCCTCGATCTCGACGGCACCGGCCATTACGTCCTCCTGTAAAAAAGGCGTGAAGACGCCGTTGTCGGGGCCGACGAAGTATTGCCCGGCCGCGGCCAACGCGAGCGCCCGCCGCCTCGAGCCGACGCCCGGGTCGACGACGACCAGGTGGATCGTGTTCGAGGGGAAATACGGGGCCGTGGCCTCGATTATCAACGCCGTCGGTAGGATCTCGTGCGGCGGAACGTCGTGGCTGATGTCGACCAGTCGGGCGCCGGGACACAGCTTCAACAAAACGCCCCTCATACTCGCCACGTACCCGTCCGACACGCCGAAGTCGCTGGTGAGCGTTATGATAGGCTCTTTAGCTCGAGCGCCCGTCACTTGGGCTTACCCGCCTCCCGCGCCGGCCCGCCGAGCGGCGCGAAGAAATTGCCGGTGAGGTGATGTATCGTCGTCGGCTTCCCGGCGCCCGGGCCGAAGCGGTTCATCGCCGCCTCCTCGTCGGCGACGACACGAACTACGCGCATTATGAACGCCGTGTGGTCGCCGGTCCCGAAACTATTCTCCCACACGCACTCCAACGTGGCCAGGCATTGTTCTATGCCCGGCGGCTTGACCCGCTCGGACGGCACGGCCTTTAGCGCCGTCTCCGCGAACTTGTCCACTTTGCGGCCCGAGACGCGGCCGCAGAACGCGACCTCCTCCAAAAGCGACCACGGCGGGACATTTATCGTAACCTCGCGCCCCGCTTTTATCAGGCCGTAGCTGTAGCGCTGCGGCGACACCGATATCATCACGAGCGGCGGGTCGTGGCTCACCGGCGCTGCCCAAGCCAGCGTAATGATGTTGGGGGGACCCTCGTGCTGCGCCACGGCAAGGACCGCGGGGCCGCAGTTAAGAAACCTGTGAAAATACGCCGGTTCGAATTCTATTTTGTGCATATAGCTCCGTCAAAAATCTTCGAGGCGGTAGACGTCGTATGCCACTTCTTCGTATGGGTGGGCCGCCTTCATCGCCGCGACGACGGCCTCGACGACGTCGCCGCGCGCGACCATCTCCAGCCGCCACTCGAGTACCTCCTCGAGGCGGCCGGCCCGGCCCACCGTGGGCGACGCGCCCTCGCCGCCGCGAAAAGTCCCCCGGCCCTTGGTCGCGAACGAGCACCAGTCGTATTCGCCGATGCCGCCGGCGCCGGCTCGAGCCATCGCCGCCCGCACGACGTCGAGCGCCTCCCACGGAACAAAGACAACGACCTTGTAACGCTGCTTCTCATCCCCCATCGCGCCGCATAATAACAACGCGTTAGTAAGCTGTCAAGCGTAACACCATTTATTGACGCCTTGCGAGGCGTGTGCTAATATCTTTTCGTCGTGATACGAGTGAGTACCGTCGCCGGCGTTATACTATTCACGGTCTTAACGGCCGCGGCGTATGCGCTGACGGTCGAGGGCCGGCAGCTCCGCCTGGAAGGCGGCGCCTTCATACCGGAGGATGCGGAGTGGCTCGCGGCCCGGGCACGTTACCTGCTCAAACAACGAGAGTACGGCCGCGCTAACGACGTCGCGACGCTGCTGGCTGGTACGGCGCCGCCGGCGATAGCTCTCGAAGCCCGCGCTTTCGCCGCGCGAACTAAGTACTTCGCCGTAGGGCATAAAGAATCTTATCTGGCTTTCCGGGAATTATACCGCGAAGAAAAGAAAAGGATTGACGGAACGGGCGCGCCGCCCACGGAAGAAGACCTGGCGCGGCGGGCGGTTATTTCGCGGGAAGCGATAGCCGCGTTGGGAACGGCCTACGGCCCCGGTGCCGTCCCCGGCGCCAGGACTATTTCGCGATACGACTCCCCCACCGCTAACACCGGCGCCGCCGAACCCCAGGTCACGAAATACGACTTGCGGTGGTCGGTCAACCTCGTCTTCCTCGTCCGCGAGTACGACAAGGCCAACTTGGCCGACGCCAAGGCCGCGGTTAAAAAAGCCCTGGATGAAAAGAGAACGTACGAAGCGTTCTTCCGCGACGTGAGCATGCCCAAGTCGACGAAGGCGCGCGCCGTCGACGACGTCCGCGGCAGCGTCCGCGACCGGGCGCGCAACATGCTGCCCGGCGCCGTTGCCCGCGAGATCCAAACCACCTATAACCTGGAGGGTTTCAAATTTTGCTTAAAAAAACCGGTCGGCATCCCCGATCTCACGATTTACGCCGGCCGGATTATGGAGACTTCCGAAAACGAGGATATAAAAATCGAACGGTACGAAGACGCGGGTTACGTCGCCTACCGAGCGACGGCCACCGCGCGCGCCAAGGCCACCACTTCCCTCGCCGACGCGCTGCGCTACCTGGGCGTCGACCCGTACGTATGGCGCCCTTTCTTGGGAAAATTGAAAGAGGACGAGGAAGCGAAGGTCGGCGCCGAAGAGGGCCCCCTTCCCGAGATGGACACCGGCGGCATACCCGAGGATTAAAGTGTACGCTACCTGGAAGAAGTTAGGTTGGATTACGTTCGTCGCGCTCGTCGCGGCCGCTTCAGCGCAAGCCGCGTTCCCGGACGCGGCGACGGCCGAAAAGATATTCCTCGCAGAAATAAGCGAACGGTACGGCGAGCCGGAAGGCGTTACGACGAGCGCGTTCGTCGAGGGCGAAACTTCCGGGCAAGCGTTGGCCGCGGTTCGCGTCGCGTACGGTTACTACACGGAGGTATACGTCGCGCTGTTCGTCCAGAATGGCCGGGGCTGGCGTGTAGCCGATTTCGACGGGCCCGTCAACTATATGCCCGAGTTCGGCGGTAACGAGGGAACCGTCGCCTGGGCCCAATTCGGCCCCTGGGCGTACCATCGGACCCGACTCAACCCCTGGACGTACTATGTCTTTACGTGTACCGAGGCCTCGTACGGCTCGGGGATGGGTACCGAATACGACTTCTTCATATTGTACAGGGTGGACGGCGAAAAGCTCGTCAAAGCCTTCGAGGGTGAAACAGGCTCCCGGGAGGACTACTACTCGCGTTGGTACGGCGGCGACGACTCCTCGGCCTGGGAATACGGCGCCTACGTCGAACGGACTACCGAGTTTACCTTCGACGACGTGGACGGCGACGGCGCGCTCGAGCTTTGGGCCTTCACTCGCGAACGCCCCGCCAAAGACGGCCCGTGGACGTACGCCGAGGCCGCGCTGTACGCCCCGGACGGCGCCGGCAACTTCGTCGCCGCGGACGTCGAAAAGTTCCGCGAATTTCTGGAGCGGGACGACTCCGCCGCCGCCAAGCTCGTACTCGCCGGCGCTTTACTCGAGGAGGGCGACGTCGCGGCGGCCTGGGAATACCTTACACAGGCCGCGGCGCTGGACCCCTCGCTCGAGGCGGCGGTAAAACGACGCCGCGAATTCCTAAGGCGACTAAAAAGCGACCCCGCCGAGGCGGTGCGGCTTTTCTACGGCGCCGGCAGCGACGAACATCGCGCGCTCATCGACCAATACCCCGAGTCTGCAGCCGCGGCCGAGGCGACGATAGGAATGGGTACCTCCGACGAGCTGAAGGCCTTTTTGAAAAACCAACGGAACCATCCTCGCTGGCCGGAGGCGTACGCGTACGCGGTGCGGGAAGCGCTATACGACGTAAACTACGAGGAGAGCGGCGGCCTTAGCAAGAAAGATCTGGGCCGATTAAAGAAAGACCTGAAACGCTACCGAAAACTCGCGGTCGACGCCGAAGAGCGGGCGCAAACGCTGACTCACTTAGCGGATTGTTTCTACCACCTCGGCGAGTTTAAAACCGCGGCGCGATTGTACGAAAACTCGTTGGCCGAATTCCCGCAGGGCGTGTTCGAGGGTTACGATTATTTAAGGTTGGGCGATTGCGCCGCCGCGGCCGGCGACCACGGCGCAGCGATCGCGTACTACATGGAATGCGCGGACCTCGTCGATTGGTGGAGTGACGACGCCGACGACGCGCTGATGGGCTACGCCGCGATCCGCGAAGGCGGCAAGCGCCGCCACTTCCTCGACTACCTGGACGAGCGGGGCGGTTACGGTTACCTGACGCTGGAGACCGGCGACCTGGACGGCGACGGAAACGCCGACGTCGTGGCGCTCGTGCAGCGCGACGACGAACCGGACGAGCTCTATTACTTCCTGAGAACCGGCGACGAATTCGTAGGCGAATTTTTAACGCGCGGGCGGGCGTCGCTGTGGCTCGTCGAAAGTCGGGAAGTATTCGACGTCGGGCCGGCGCTACTATCTTGCCGCGAAACGGTGGACGCCGAGGGAGGCCGCGCGGCTTACGAAGTCCTCTACCGCTACGACGGCTCGAGCATGCGCGAGGTAGGTCGCGTTAAAACCGAAGAAACGCGGGACGGCGAACCGGCGTACGAATATAAAGCAACGCTCGCGTTCGCCGACGCGCCCCGGCCGATATTAGCGGTCGAGGGTACGATTAAGACGGACGAGAGCGAAACGACTTTCGCCGAAGAGTACGTATGGGACGAAGAGCGCTTCGCGTTCGTTCGCCGAAAACCATAACCGCATAAAGACGTCGCCCGGAGGAGCCCGCCATGTTTAAGCGCAACCTGATAATAACCTTAACCGCCGTTGCCGTCGCCGCGACGGGCGCTTTCGCCACCGAGTTCTGGACCGCGGAGGAGCTGGCTCGACCGCCCGGGCCGCCCGTCGAGCCGCGCCTGGGCTACGACGCCCGCGCCGAAATATACGACGCCGAGGAGGTATTCGGGAAGGCGTGCGCCTTCATCGAATATTGGCAGGTTAAAGATCCCAACGACCCCAACTACGGCGGCATCCGCGAAGGCGAAGATTTGCCGCACATCGTCCAGACCGACAACACGTCGGAGTCGGTTTGGGTGTGGTCGCGGTGGCGCCAGCTCACCGGCAGCCGCGAGTACGACGACGCCGTCGCGCGTTCCTGGGTCTACATAAATAAAAACCCGGCGTGGGAAGAGGAAGGCTGGGAAAACCCGGCCTCGAAATACTACCGCATATACAATTGCGGCTGGGGCATGCGCGCCGAGATGATGTACCGACAGACGACCGGCGACAACTCGCTTAAGGACTACGGCCTTACCTGCGCGCGCTTCGTAGCCGACAACCTCATCGACATTAAGAACATGTCGTACTTAAACAACTACCTCTGCACGGCGTGGGCCGTCGGCAACCTCTACGAATACGCGGAGGACGTCGGCGATGCCGGCCTGAAGGCCAAGGCGTTGTCGCTGGCGTCGGAAGTTAAATCGCTGGCGGAGGAAGCGCCGGGTTGGCGGATCGGATATTACTCCTGGGCGATGTCCGGCGGCGTTACGGTATGGGGCCTCCACAACTCTTATTTCAAGGAATACCCTAACGACGAAAAATCCTGGATGACAGAATACGGCCCCTACCTCCAAACGCTGGTTCAACCGGGCGCCGGGACCTGGGATAATGCCTGGAACGCGTGGTATATGTTCGGCCACCACAGTTGCTACCACGCGACGGGCGACGAATCGTACTGGCTCAAATTCGACAACGTCGCGGCCAACCTCGTCGCCCAGGATACGGACGACGACGGCGGCATCCCTCCCAGTCAAGCCGGCACCGAAAAAGGCGACCATACCTGGGTCACGTCGTACCTGTGCATGATGGGTATGGACCGCATCATCCGCGACTTAAGCGTAAAGAACTTCGTCGCGGTCGCCGAGCCGGGGACGATCGTCTTAAAGTGGGACCCCGCGTATGAGACGCACGCCCTGGCTTACAATCTCTACCGCGAGACCGAAGGCCGGCCCGGGCGCGTAAAAATTACCGACACGCCGCTGACGGGCGAGCCGCCGTACTCATTCGTCGACACGGACGTCGTCCCGGCGACGACGTACCGCTACTGGCTCGAGGCCCTGAGCCCGACCAACCACGTACGGACCCACGGGCCGATAGAGCGCAAGGCGGGCGCGCTCAAGGCCACCTTCGCGCTGGGCCAGAACTACCCCAACCCGGCGACGTACGGCCGCACCGCGGTTCCGTTCGCGCTGGCACGCGCCGGCAAAACGTCCTTCCGCGTCTACGACCTCGCCGGCCGCGAGGTATACCGGACGCAGCGTGATTACAGCGCCGGCAAACACGTGCTCGAGCTGGCGTTCGACTTCGCCCCCGGCGTCTACGTGTACAGGCTCCGGGCGGGCGGCGACGAGGCGGCCAAAAGGATGGTAATAACGAAGTAGGAGAACCGGCATAAAAAAGCCCCGGCCTTAAGGCCGGGGTTTTTTTACGAAACTCTTCTTTACTTAATCGAGATCTCGACGCGTTCGTCCTTATCTTCGTCCTGGACCGTTATAATCTCGCCGACGCCCTCGTCGAGTAGGGTACCGAGCTCGTCGAGGTCTATCTCCTTGTCACCCATACGCGCCTTGGCGTCCGCGGGTACGAACTTGAGCGCCCACTTCGCGAGGCTGAGCGGGATGTTGACGTTGACGTTGGGGCGCTCGCTGTCGCCTCGAAAGACGCGGATGTGAAGCGCCCTGGCGCGGCCTTTGGTCGTAGCGGCCGCCTCGGCTTCCGCGCCGCTTCCTCCCACGGCCTCCAGAAGCCGCGCCGCCTCGTCCGCTTTGATTTTGCCCTCCTCGAGCATCTTCAATATTTTCAAGCGCTCCGCGGTTACCATTATTTATCCTCCTTGACCTTTATTTCAACCTTGCTGTGGGCGGCGTTGATCTTCACGTTGGCCTTGGCCTCGCCGTCGGCGTAGACCATCGTCGTCCCCTTCTTATCGAAGGGTATATCGGTATCCAACTTGCCGGCCAGCGACTCAATTTTAATTAAACAGTCGGTGGGCTTGCGGCCGAACTCGGCCGATACTCTGCCGCTCCCGAAGTTAAAGGTGTAGTCGGCGTTCTCGGGCAAGCGGGCCTGTTTTAAATCCACGGCGCCGTTGCCGACGTTTAAACGGAACTTCTCCAGGGCGTCCGCCTCGTCGACGAACACTTTCAAATTGCCGCCGTTGACGTCAAGCTCGCGCGCGCCGCGGCTGAGCAACTTCCCGTTGCCCAGGTTGACGTCGACGTACGCGGCGTCGGTCTCGATCTTGCCGTTGCCGCCGTTGGCTCCCACGCGCGCGATGCCCTCGGTGGCGAGCTTGCCGGTACCGTACGAGACGACGAACGGTACGTCCGCGGGTAACGTGACGTCGAAGTCGACCCACACCTTGGCGCCGCGGAAGAGGTCGAGGATGCTCTTCGTCATGTCGGCTTTAACGTGGGCCTTCCCGTCCTTCTCGTCGAACGTCAGCTCGACCTTGTCGAAGAGGTTCTTGGCGTCGGCGGCGTTTCTCGCTCGCGCCTTGACGGTCGCGACCACTAACGTATCCTCGCCCGCCCGGGCGACGACGTCGCCGACGAAACTGCTGAGCCTCAACTCGCTGATGGGGCCGTCGGGCGACCATTCCGTTATGTCGGTTATTACCTTGCCCTCGGCCTTGGCCTCCGGCGGTTCGACGTCGACGCCGGCATCCAGCGCCTCGAGCATCTCCTCAGCCCGGGCGGCGCTAATCTCGCCCTTCTCGAGTTTTTTTAGGATCTCCATCCTCTCGTCTTCGGCCATCGTTCCTCCTACGATTCAAAATTAAAGCTTCTTAAGCGCGTCGGCGGCCTCGGCCGCGGTCATCTCGCCCTTCTCGACCGCCGCCAACAAATCGGCGCGTCTAGCGCGCATCTCCTCCGCCGCGGCGGCGTCCTCGGCGACCTTAAAACCTAAGGCGCGAATGACGTCGTCCAGACGGGCGCGGACCGTCGGGTACGAGACGCCCAGCTCGCGCTCGAGCTCTTTGATGTTGCCGCGGCTGCGCACGAACGCCAGGACGAAGTCGGCTTGCGCGCCGTCGAGTGCGGCCAGCTTGTTAGGTGCGAAGCGACCTTCGACCGCGGCGTCGCAATCGCGACAGGCAAACGCCGTAACGTCTATCGCGCCGCCGCAGAACGGGCAATTTTCAGGTAACGTCGGCAAACCGGTCACCTCCTTCTTCTGGTATAACGTTAACACAATACCTTCCATAAGTCAATATTAGAATGAATATATTTTATCGATTACTTCATATAATTAATACTATATTCATAAATACGGGTATATATCGATAATAGTCGCACAAAAAACCGGCCCGCAGGCCGGCTCTTCGTCTAATCCGATAAGTCACCTAAATAAGGCTTTTATCCTCCCCACCGACGCCGGCGCCACGGCGACGCCGTTGCCGAGAGACACCTGGTAGACGCAATCGCGGTCCCACGGCGGCATACGGTCCGTCAAATGCGCCCAGAGGGTAGTATTACACTCGGCGGGGTAGCCGGGGCCGCAAACGGCCGTGTCGTGTCTGAAGTACGGCGGCCTGGACACGGCGAACGTGCGCACCAACGAACCGCCGCCCGAATATACTTTAACGGCGCCGTCAGCGGCGACGATAACGAATTCGCCGGACCGCCCCGCGAAGCGGTCGCTCGCCGCTAAAGATTTCCCCCACCCTACTGCGAAAGAGCTCACCAAGCTTCCCGTTACTGTGAAGCGGTATACGGTCCGACCCTCGGCCAATACATACTTATATGCGCCGCCCGGGATATAAGCGTAGCCGTACATATCGGCCAGGGGCGACCAAGAGCTAACCAAAGAACCGGTAGCCAGATTAATATCCCGCACCGACGACTTACCGTAAATCGCGGCAAAATAACCGCTCCCCAACGTACTGTGGTCCGCGTCGCCGTATGAGCAGTAAGGCCCGGCCAACCCGGTCCCACCCACTAATGAACCTGATACCGTATATTTATTAAGCATATTATGGTTTTTAGTATAATCCCCGACGACGGCATAGACGTAGCTCGAGTCGCGGTAAATACCTTGGACGAACATGCGATAACCCGGGCGCGCGTCGAAGGAGCTGATGACGGACCCGGGGCCGGCGTACGTAACCGTGTTACTTCCCCATACGATTATTAAACCCGTGAATAATGCGACGGCTTTAACAGGGATTCCTCTTAATTTACTAAAATAATCGCAGGTTAGCGAAATAGCGCCTTTATCCTCCCCACCGACGCCGGCGCGACGGCCGTCGCGTTGCCGAGATATATCTGGCATACGTAATCGTATTTCATCTCGACATTCGCCAAGCACCAAAGCGTATTTCCGTATGCCGGCGGGTAACCGGGGCCGCAAGCGCTGTTAGAGATACGTGAAGCCGCCCAAGGAAACAAGACCCGGGCGACTTCGACGCCTTGACCGGTAAACGCGTACCAATAAGTACCTCTAGTAACGATTATATATTCGCCCGGCTTCCCTGCGAACTCCAGCGGAGCGGCAAGGCCCGATATACCTATGGGTGCCCCGAACGAACTGAGCAAACTCCCCCGCATATTATACCGGTACACGTAGTTGTTACTCCCAACGTACCGGATGCGGCGGGCGGGGTTGTACGCGTAACCCTGCATGCTACTCAACGGCGCCCACGAAGCAACGGCCGAGCCGGTCCTGATGTCGAAGTCGGTAATAGTTTGCGGGCCGCTACCTCTACGGTAGACGTCGGCGATATAGCCGAAACCCAAGACGCTACGGTCGGCGTCGCCGTGGTCGGCGGGGAAACCGCCGATGAATACCGCACCACCGCCGCCCCCACCCGGGTATCGGTAGTCTAGGTAAAAGACCGGCGTAGCGCGGTCGTGCGTAATATAGTAAACGTACGTACCGTCTCGGCTAACGGCGTCAGCGTAGCTGAACCAATTATCGGCTACCTTGAAAGAACTAATCACGGATCCCAACGAGCAAAAGGCAGGTACGGCCGCGGTTAAAATTAACGCCGCGCCGTAAAAAAATGAACGTATTTGTTTCATCTGCTTACCCCCTATTTATTAGTTTTCAACGGAAAAGCGCTTTTATCCTCCCCACCGACGCCGGCGTCACGGCCGTCGCGTTGTGGAGAGATACCTGCGATAGGTAAACGGCCTGCATATAAGTATCTACGATACACCAGAACGTGGTCCCATATTCGCTCGGGTAGCCCGGGCCGCAGGCGCAGGCCGTAATAACGCCCCGGGGGTAAGAGAAACTCCCTATTTGTACGCCCTGGGCGTTAAGAACATATGAATCCGTTCCGTAGGAGGCGATTATATATTCACCGTTGTAACCGCAGAATTCCTCGGTAACGGCGAGGCCGTTAATATTCCTCCCGAAACCGAAAGAGCTTAGTAGATTCCCCGACGTATCGTACCGGTAAATACGGTAATCGCGGGCGACGTACTTCCTCCTCAGCGCCGGGCTGTACGCGTACCCGCGCATATTGCCTTCGAACGGCGCCCACGACGCCACGGCCGAACCGGTCCTAATGTCGAAATCGGTAATGGTCTGGACGCTCCCCACTTCATATATATCGGCGAAATACCCGGTACCCAAAACGCTTGTATCCGCGTCGCCGTGGCCCGCCGGGAACTTACCTATAAAGATCATTCCGCCGCCCCCGCCGCCCGGGTACCGGTAATATAAACGATATGCGGGGGACATTTCGACGGTAACGTAATACACGTACGTACCGTCGCGGGCTACGCCGTACGCGTACGTATGGTAATTATCGGCGATTCGGAAAGAACTTATCACCGATCCCAACGAGCAAAAGACGGGTACGGCGCCGACTAAAATTAACGCCGCGCCGTAAAAAAATGAACGTACCGCAATCATCTCTCTACCCCCTTATATTCATATTAACGTGAGATCAACGATATAACGCCTTTATCCTCCCCACCGACGCCGGCGCGACGGCCACGTTCGTATTGCCGAGGTCTATTTGGTATACCCAGCACCCCAACCAGCCCTCGTACCGCCAGTACGTCGTGCCCCAACTCGCCGGGTAACCGGGGCCGCAGACGCATCCGCGGCCTATCACATCCCGCCCGTTAGGGAAAGTACCGACCAAAGACCCGTCACCCGTGTACACGCGCGCCGGCGTAGAATCGACGATGACGTAATCGCCGGGCCGGCCTTTGTACCGGTCCGTCGCGGCGAGCGCCCCGCCCGTTTTAAAGGAGCTTACTACGCTCCAGGAAGCATCGTATTTGAATATGAATTGGGAGGAGTCTTCCGAGGCGAAAGCGTACCTGGCTCCCGGGCGATAAGCGTAACCCCAGATGTCGTATAACCCCAGGTTGACCGACTCTACGCGATTACCCGTCGACAGATCAAAGGTAAATAGAACGTTGGCGTCCGTGGCGATCGTCACGTACCCGGCGCCCCGGCGGCTGTGGTCGGCGTCCGTAAGAGGCCAGTGCCACGCGGGACCGAGAGCGATTACGCCGACGTAACTCCCGGCCGGCGTATACTTTTTCATGTAATATTGAATAAACCCGGTAGTATAAAAAGCGACGTAGACGTACGCGGCGTCCCGGTAAACGCCCCCGGCGTAATCGGTTCCGCTTGTCGCTCGGAAAGAGGATATTACGTCGCCCACGCCGGCCCAAACGGCCGCCGCGAGAACGCTCGTAGCCGTAATTAAACAGACGCCCACCCGCGTCATAATCGTACCTCCCGTCTTAACGTCGAGCCCTAACTAACCCTCAGGATTACCGATACAGCGCCCTCAACCTGCCTATCGAAGCAGGCGCCACCGCCGGCGCCGTGGCCTCGACGTCGACCTGGTACGCCCAACGGCCGGAG
This sequence comes from bacterium, assembly GCA_036480675.1. Lineage (GTDB taxonomy): Bacteria > RBG-13-66-14 > B26-G2 > WVWN01 > WVWN01 > WVWN01. Next base: position 16,886 of record JAZGGY010000330.1, read on the forward strand.
CCTCTTCGCTGGACGCACCGGTACGCCCGTTGATACTTCTTCGGGTTGGCCCGACCCACGACCGACGCGTACGTACCAGTGCCCGGCACTACAAACGAATCCACCAACGAGCCGCCGCCGGTGTAAACGTACGAGTAGCCGCCCACGCGGGACCGGCCTATGATCACGTATTCGCCGTTCTTGCCGTCGTATGCAGGAGTGGCGGCCAGGCCGCGGATGTACCCGCCAACGTAGAACTTGTTTACCAGAACGTCGTTGGTGGTGTAACGGAAGACCATCTCGTCGCGGGTGATGAAGTACTTCGACGAGCCCGGTATATAAGCGTACGCCGTGGTATCCGAGGGCAACGGCTTCGCCTTCACGAATTCCGCGTTCTTCTTGTACGTCAAGAGCATCTTTTTGTCGAAATCGAAGACGTCGACGTATCCGGTGCCCAGCGTGCTGTGGTCGGCGTCGCGCGGCGCCTGGGCCTGCGGCAACGTCGCCGAACTCACCATCGAACCGGCCGGCGTATACGTCGTCAGATAATCCGAGCCGGCGGAATACAGGATGCCGTAGACGTACGTCCAATCCCGATATATCCCGGTCGCCCTCGGCGTCTCGGCGCCCGTCATCCTGAACGAACTGATTACGGACCCCACGGCGGCTTGCGCCGCAAACGCCGCCGCTAAAAAGGCCGCGGCAACGCAAATAATTATCATAGACCGCGCCATCATAGCAGACTCCTCATGTCGTACGCACGCTAACGTTCGCCACTTCGTTTAATTAAAGTATAACCCCTTCGGGGCGGGCCGTCAAGGCACATAACCGAAGAAGCCGGCCGCAAGGCCGGCTTTTTATTTGTGTAGTAGGGGCGACTGGCCAGTCGCCCCTACCGGAACAGCGCCTTGACGCGGCCGAAGGACGCCGGGGCGACCGGTTGTATGGCGGCCCAAACCCACCCTTGTACCGTATTCGTCGCCATGTCCGTAACGAAGAAGTTGCTATACGGTGCTGACATAGGCCAATTGCCCGGGGAAATGCCGGCAACGGCGGAGACGTTAGTAGTACCCGCGTACGTGTATACCTTACCCGTTTGGGTATCCCCCGCCAAGATACCACCCCACGGATGATAGGCGGTTACGCGCTTTCCCGGCCCCACGACAGTGCGTACTATGCTACCGGTAGACGTAAGGTAAAGGACGACGTTATCGCCGGGTATCGCAACCGCCATGTCGCCATAACTGACGAAAATAGCCGCGATCTCGGCAGGGTGGTCCCGCGGGCATCGGAACGACGACAACACGGACCCGGTCATATTTACCTTGTATATGTAGCTGTTATTATAATTCGATACCCAGAAGCCTCCGATAAAACGACCCAACCCCCATCCGCCGCGCGGGATGTCTAAATGTATAGGTGGGCCGAAATTAAAGTAGTAGAAGGGCCAGATGCGCGGCGGCGAGCCGTCGGTCAATACGTAACACGGGGTACCGTAGGCAAAACCTCTCACGTTAGGCGCAGGTGCGGGGCAGGAGTTATAGAGGCGCCAATTGGTAGCTGACGCCGCGGCCGTAAGTAAAATCGCCAAGGCGCCGGTTAATACGGCTTTACGCTTCATTATTAACACCCCGATAAGTTAAGGGGCCGGGACGGTCGTAGAGGCGGGTACGCAGTTGTGCTTAACGGCCGTTACTTTACCCCCCGTCGCGTACCCGTCTACGACGAATTCGCAATGCCCCTGGTCGTTCGTTTTATTTCAAATTTTAGGGCCAACCGCCAGGCCGGCTTTTTATTTGTGTAGTAGGGGCGACTGGCCAGTCGCCCCTACCGGAACAGCG